>JAHWJQ010000118.1 GCA_019348305.1 Actinomycetota bacterium | reverse complement strand
AGAAGCCGCGGACCAGCCGCCCGAGCTTCTTGGCGTCGGCGGGGTGGTTGCTCTTCAGGATGCGGGCGCGGACGTCCTCGTCGCCGAAGAGGCGTGCTTTCTCCGCCATCATGTACGCCTCAGAATTGGCGTAAGCGACGCCGCCAATCTCGAACCCGGCCGGCCACCATTGGCTCAAGACCCACGGCCCAGGATCATGTCCCTCCGGAACGTGGCGCCAAAAGAAGAGGAACGGGGGCAGCGTGCCCTGGACCTCGGCTTGGAGGAGGAGCTCGAACTCTTCGCGAGGGGCGTCGGCGTCCACAGTTGCCCGCAGCGACTCCCGGCGGGCGCCTAGCTGATCAGCTGGCTCGGCGCTGGCGGGCCAGCCACTGCTTGCGCAGCTTGCGGCGCTCGTCCTCCGCGGTGCCGCCCCAGATCCCGGACTCTTGGTTGGTCGCGAGGGCGAACTCGAGGCACGCTGCCTGGGCGTCACAGGCACGGCAGACGGCTTTGGCCTGCTCGATCTGTGTGACGGCCATGCCCGTCGTTCCCACGGGGAAGAACAGGTCGGGGTCGATGCTGCGACAGCTGGCCTTGTCACGCCAGTCATCGGTGTCCCAGTCGAATGTGCGGCTCCAGGTCAAGGCCACCATGTGCCCTCCGGCAGTCGGCGTCGTGTGAATGTTTTCACATTCCTGGCGGCAAGTCTAGAGAACTGCGGTAACTGTCGCAAGCATCTAGTCAGGAGCCGGCACCACAAGGTCCAGGACGGAGGGCTCGTGGCGGAGGTCGACGCGGTCCACCTTCCCCAGGTAGTCGCCGTCGAGTTGGTACGGGAAGCTGTCCCGCCCAACCACCGTGGCCGAGGTGACATCGGCGCTGTAGGCAACCTCCGGCCGGCTGCGGACGGGTCCGCCGACGCCGAGGGCCGAGCCGATGACGCCGAGCATCGGCAGGAACGCAAGCGTCCGTACGCTCACCAGCACCATGTTGTGGTCGAGGTCGGCCTCGGGGGCAATGTCGAGCGGCTTCGGCCCCAGATAGGTGTAGGGGTTCATGTTGAGGCAGATGGCGAGGTAGGCGTCGTCGACCGGTGCCTCTCCCGAGACCTGGACGTACAGGCGGGGACGGCGGTGGTCGTAGTGGCGGAACCAAGTGGTGAAGCCGGCGTAGACGAAGAGGGGGTGGCTGGCGTAGCGCTTGAGGCCCGCCCGCCTCTCCACCTGCTCCACCACTGCCGCGTCGAAGCCCATCCCGACGTGGAAGAGGAAGTAGCGACCGTTGGCCGACCCGAGGCCTATGCGGCGAACCGCGCCGGCCTGGAGCGACGCCACCAGCTGGGCTGCTGCCTGAACGGGGTGCTTGGTCGTGCCCAGGGCGCGGGCGAAGACGTTCGTCGACCCGCCGGGCAGGGCGGCCAGGCACGTGCTGGTGCCGGCCAGACCGTTGGCCACTTCGTTGAGGGTGCCGTCGCCGCCGAGAACGAAGACGCAGGCGACCTCGTCGCAGGCAGCCTTGCGGGCCAGGTCGATGGCGTGGCCCCTGTGGGATGTCTCGGCCACCTCGACGTCAAGGTCGGCGGCCAGCGTCTTTGCCACCAGCTCCCGGTTGCGGGACGTGACCGACGACGCCAGCGGGTTGACCAGCAGGACGGATCGCACCCGATGCCGGTCCCTCTCACTCTTCTTCCGCGGCTTCGCGCAATACCGCGAGGCTCCGGGCGAGCAGCCTCGAGACGTGCATCTGGGAGATCTCGAGGCGCGACGCGATCTCCGACTGGGTCAGCCCCTCGAAGAAGCGCAGGTGAAGGATCTTCTGCTGGCGGGCCGGCAGCTTTTTGATGAGAGGACTCAGCGCGACGCGGTGCTCCACGTCGGTCATCTGCTCGTCGTCGTCGCCCAGGGTTGTGGCCAGAGAGCCGGCCTCCTCGCCCGGCACCGGCGCGTCGAGCGAGGTGAAGCGGTAGGCCTGACCCGCCTCGAGGGCCTCGAGGACCTCCTCTTCGGACACCCCTGCCGCGGTGGCGATCTCCGCAACCGTCGGAGAACGCCCGAGGTGCTGGTTCAGGGTGCTCACCAGCGTGCTCAAGCGGAGGTGGAGCTCCTGCATCCGCCGCGGTACTCGAACCGCCCATCCCTTGTCGCGAAAGTGACGCTTGAGCTCGCCGACGATGGTGTGGGTGGCATAGGTGGAGAACTCCAGCCCCCGCTCGGGCTCGAAGCGGTCGACGGCCTTGATGAGCCCGGTGGCCGCCACCTGCACGAGGTCGTCCAGCGGCTCTCCCCGGTTGGCGAATCGACGGGCGAGGTACTCCGCCAGCCCCAGGTGGGCCTCGATGAGCTCGGCACGCGTCCCGGCGTCCCGCGAGGCGGCGAATTCGTCGAATTTCTGTCTCAGCTCTTGGCGTCGGTCGGCGTCGAAGGCCATGGCCTCACGCGCCGTCGCGGCGCTTGAGCAACCGGAAGGTGGGACTGGGCCCGTCCGGTGACAACTCGTGTTCGTCGCTGACCGCGTTGAGGATCAATGACGACAGCTCGGTCAGGCCAGGCGTGGGAAGCCCGTCCTCGAAGCTGCCGGTACCGCGCACCTCCAGGCCCTCCGGGAGCAGCGCGTAGCGCATCGTCACCCGGCCGGGGCGGCCCCTCGTCCCTATGAGCCCGAAGACGAGCTCGTCGATGGCGATGCGCAGGTCGTCGATCTCGTCGATCGTGAACGAGAGGCGACTGGCCAACCCCATGGCGGTCACCCGGGCCAGGCGGAGGAACTCCGGATCGGCCGGCATCACGAGCTGTACCTCGTCGGGCATGAGCCGGAACGTACCATCCGCCTCCCGCTGGTCAGGGCGCTGACGGGGGGTTTTCCTGTTGGCGGTGGTTCCGGGAAACAATGGCGCCCATGAACGTCGTCGTCTGCGTGAAGCAGATACCCGACCCCGCCACCCCGGGTCGCTTGGATCCCGAAACCAAGACCCTCGTCCGCCAGGGCAAGTTGATCCTCGATGATTCGGATGCCTATGGCGTCGAGATGGGTCTCCAGCTCGTCGACAAGGCCGGCGGTGGCGAAGTGACGCTGGTGTCGATGGCGCCCAACAACGAGGTGAGCGGGCTGCGCACGGCGCTGGCCATGGGTGCCTCCAAGGCCATGTTGGTGTCGGATGACCAACTGCGGGGTGCCGACGCCCTGACGACGGCCAAGGTGTTGGCGGCGGCGATCCGCAGGACCGAGGCGGACCTCATCCTTGCGGCCACGGAATCGACCGACGGCTACACGGGCACCACCCCGGCGCAGCTGGCCGAGCTGCTGGGGCTGCCGTCGGTCACCTTCGCCAAGAGGATCGAATGCGACGGCTCCAAGGTCAGGGTCGAGCGCCAGACCGAAGCCGGCTTCGACGAGGTGGAGTGCCCGCTGCCGGCGGTGGTCACCGTCACCGCCGGCGTCGTCGAGCCCCGCTACCCCTCCTTCAAGGGCATCATGGCCGCCAAGTCCAAGCCGGTCGAACAGCTCACCGTGGCCGACCTCGGTCTCGACGGGTCGCTGCGAGTGACCCAGGAGGTGACCGAAGTGGCTGCCGCCGAGGAGCGACAGGCGGGCGAGATCGTCCAGGACGAGGGGAACGCCCACGAGCGGATCATCCAGCTCCTCGACCGTTTGAAGGTCATCTGATGGCCTTCGACAAGGTGTGGGTGCTGGCCGAGGCCTCGCACGGCAAGCCCACCTCGGTCACCTATGAGCTGCTCACCAAGGCCCGGCAGCTGGGCTCGACCGTGGAGGCGATCGCCTGGGGCGCGGACGGGGAGACCTACGCCAGCCAGCTGGGAAGGTTCGGCGCCTCCCGGGTGCAGTCGGTGGGAGACCTGGGTGGCGCTCTGCCCGGTGTGCCGGTGGCGGCCGCCATGGCCGCCGCCATCCGGGGAGGCGACAAACCCGACGCCATCTTGTTCCCTCAGAGCTACGACGGCCGCGACATCGCCGGGCGGCTGTCGGCCCGGCTCGACCTCGGCGTGCTGACCAACCTCGTCGACCTGGCCGACGACGGCACCTCGGAACACGCCATCTTCGGCGGGTCCACGATCGTTCGGGCCCGTTTCACCGGTGAGCGCCCCTACCTCTTTGTCGTGCGGCCCAAGTCCTTCGCAGCCGTTGAGGGTGGCGTCGGGACGCCGGAGCTGGTCGCCCTTCCGGTGCCCGATACCGGCCCCCTCAACGCGGCGGTGATCAAGGAGCGCCACGTCGAGGAGCGGTCCGGTCCCAAGCTGGACGAGGCCGAGGTGGTGGTCGCAGGTGGCCGTGGCCTCGGGGAGGCGTCGAGGTTCGAGCTCATCGAAGATTTGGCTCGCATGCTGCGAGGAGCGCCTGGCGCGTCGCGGGCCATCGTGGACGCCGGCTGGGTCCCCTACGCCTATCAGGTGGGCCAGACCGGCAAGACGGTCAAGCCCACCGTCTACATCGCCTGCGGCATCTCCGGGGCGACCCAGCACATGGTGGGCATGAAGGGGGCCAAGCACATCATCGCCATCAACAAAGACCGCGAGGCGCCGATCTTCTCGATCGCCGACCTGGGCGTGGTCGGCGACGTGCACAAGGTGCTACCGAAGCTCATCGACGCGCTCAAGTCGCGTTCTTGAGGAGCGGGCTCACACCATCGGCCAGGGGTACGGCCGCTCCGTGCCCGGGTCGGGGAAGCGGGGGAGGCCAGCCACGATCGAGGCGCGCCGGGCCAGGGCAGCGACCTCGGCGGGGGAAAGCAGATCATCGAGAGCAGGGGGGTCGGCGGCCACCCGGGAGACGTCGCCCCGCAGCCCTTCGTCCAACCTCTCACCCACGAAGTCCCAGATCACCGTGCGCAGCTTCGGCTCGGTGTGGAAGCAGACGCCGTGGTCTATGGCCCAGATGTGCCCCGAGCGGCCGAGGAGGCAGTGGCCGCTCTTGCGATCGGCGTTGTTGGCCAGGAGGTCGAACACCGCGATGCGGCGCAGTTGGTCGTGGTGCTCCTGGTGGTCCACCAGGGTGAAGTAGTGCTGGGAGAAGTCGGCGTCCACGAACAGCTGCAGTGACCCTTCCCCCAGCGGGGCCTGGCGGCGCAGCACCGTCTCGGGCACGATCCCCCACCCGAGGGCCTCGGACAGGCGATAGGCGGCGATCTCGCGGCGGTAGAGCCCGCGGGGGAAGTCCCAGAGCGGGCGCTCGCCCCGCAACGGCTTGTAGACGGCGTCGGCCACGGCCTCTCCCCGGCAGAGCCCGACGAGGAAGGTCCCATTGGAGCTCCAGGGCAGCCGGCCCTTGATCTCGATCTCGCCCTGGGCGAGCAGGCTCAATGTTTGAGCTTGCCGTTGGTCTTCGGGCACGAGTGACCTTGGGGGTCGATCGGGTTGTTGCAGAGGGGGCAGGGAGGCCGGCCTTGGCCGAGCAGTTCCTCCGCCCGCGCCGCCAGGGCGTACATCTGCCCCACCGTGAGCCCGAGTTGCGCGCTGGCACCACCGTCCTCGCCCTCGGCCAGCAGCTCCTCCAGGAGCAACGTCACCCGCTGGCTCTCCTCGTCGTAGGGACTGAGCCCCATCGTGCCCGCCACCCAGGCCGGCTCGATGGGCTCCTGCAGCTCAGGGGCTCCCTCGCCGCCGCCGGGGGGCGGCAGGTCGGCCAGCATCTCCAGAAGAGCAGCGCCCAGGGCCGCCACCTGCTGCTTTTCGATCTTCAACGTGACGAGGGTGGTGCCCGTCCGGGCCTGGAGGTAGAACACCCGCCGGCCGGGCACGCCGATGGTGCCCACGGTGACGGTGTCGACGAGCGGCAAGTCGAACGACTGGCTCACGACGGCTTGACCTCGCCCAAGGCGCCCCCGGTGGAGTTGACGCTGAGCACCAGCGGCCCCCCCGCGCCATAGCTGATGGTCGTCACGGAGCAGGGGGAGATGACGATGCGCTGAAAGAGGTCGAGGTGGGTGCCCACTGCGGCCGCAACTGCGGCTTTGATCGGGTCGGCGTGGGACACGGCCACGATGGTGCCGCCGGGGTGGCGTTGCACCAGGGCGGCGACCGTGGTGGTGATGCGGGTCTGCATCTCTGCAAAGGATTCACCTCCGGGGAAGCGGAAGCCGCTGGGGTAGCGCTGCACCGTGGCCCACTCCGGCAGCTTCATCAGCTCCTTGAGCGGCCGGCCCGTCCACTCCCCGAAGTCACACTCGACCAACCCCTTGACCGAAGCCACCCGCAGGCCCCGTCGCCGCCCGATGGGAGCCGCCGTCTCGCGGGTCCGCTCCAGCGGCGAGGCATAGATGGCGTCGATGGTCTTGAGGCCCCCCAGCCGCTCGGCAACCTCTTCGGCCTGTTGGCGCCCTCCCTCGGCCAGGTGCAGCCCGCGGGCCCGGCCCGGCAGCACGGAACCGGTGGTCGGGGTCTGGCCGTGGCGCACGTAGAGAACGGTGGTGGCCGCGGAGGGCTTTCGGCGTCGGGGCATGCGCCGGGTCAACCTACCCTGCAGGGGATGCTTTCCGACTCGCTGGCCCAGGTCAGGGCGGAGATCGTCGACTGCTTCGCCTGTCCCAGGCTGGTGGCCTGGCGGGAGCAGGTGGCCGCGGAAAAGAGGCTGTCGTTCAAGGACGACCCCTACTGGGGGCGCCCGGTGCCCGGCTTCGGCGACCCGGCCGCCCGTCTGCTTGTCGTCGGCCTGGCGCCGGCGGCCCACGG
>JAHWJQ010000117.1 GCA_019348305.1 Actinomycetota bacterium | reverse complement strand
AGCCACTAGTAGGCTGCACGGACCGTGAAGAAGAAGCTCCCCGGCAGCCGGTGGCTGCTGTTCCTCGTCGTCGGCCTGCTCCTGTTGGTGGCTCTCAACGGCCTCTTCGGCGGCAAGGACGATCGCCAGAAGCTGTCCCTCGCCCAGTTCCAGCGCGAGCTGGCTGAACGCAGCGTCGCCACCGCGGAGATAACCGAGCGCAACAGCGGTGGGACGGTCAAGGGCACCCTCAAGAACGGCACCAAGTACACCGTCGACTTCCCCGCCTCCTACGGCGAGAAGATCACCGACCAGGCCCTGGCGGCGACCGAGAACGTGTCCTCGAAGCAGGAAAAGGACAGCGTCTGGCTCTCGGTGCTGTTGAACCTCCTGCCGGTGATCCTCCTGGTGGGCCTGTTCGTCTTCATCCTCAACCAGATGCAAGGTGGCGGGAGCCGGGTGATGCAGTTCGGCAAGGCCAAGACCCGCCAGGTCTCCAAGGACTCGCCCCAGGTCACCTTCGCCGATGTGGCGGGGGCCGACGAGGCCGTCGCCGAGTTGCAGGAGATCAAGGAGTTCCTCGAAGCGCCGGCCAAGTTCCAGGCGATGGGGGCCAAGATCCCGAAGGGGGTGCTGCTCTACGGCCCGCCGGGCACGGGGAAGACCTTGCTGGCCAGGGCGGTGGCCGGCGAGGCCGGCGTCCCCTTCTTCTCCATCTCGGGCTCGGATTTCGTCGAGATGTTCGTGGGCGTCGGTGCCAGCCGCGTGCGCGACCTGTTCGAACAGGCCAAGTCGAGCGCCCCGGCCATCATCTTCATGGACGAGATCGACGCCGTCGGCCGCCATCGCGGCGCCGGCCTGGGCGGCGGCCACGACGAGCGGGATCAGACCCTCAACCAGCTGCTGGTGGAGATGGACGGCTTCGACGTGAAGACCGGCGTCATCCTCATCGCCGCCACCAACCGGCCCGACATCCTCGACCCCGCGCTGCTGCGCCCGGGCCGCTTCGACCGCCAGATCGTCGTCGACCGGCCCGACCTCGAGGGCCGCAAGAAGATCCTCGAGGTCCACGCCAAGAACAAACCGCTGTTCGAAGACATCAACCTCGACGTGCTGGCCCGCCGCACCCCCGGCTTCACCGGTGCCGACCTGGCCAACATGTTGAACGAGGCGGCTCTGCTGGCCGCCCGTGAGGGGACCGAGCACATCACGATGCGCCACATGGAAGAGGCCATCGACCGTGTCATCGGCGGGCCCGAGCGCAAGACCCGGGTGATGTCGGACCGGGAGAAGAAGGTGATCGCCTACCACGAGGGCGGCCACACCCTGGTCGGCCACGTGCTGCCCAACGCCGATCCGATCCACAAGGTCTCCATCGTCGCCCGGGGCCGGGCCCTGGGCTGGACGTTGGCCCTGCCCACCGAGGACAAGTACCTGGTCACCCGATCGGAGTTGCGTGACCAGCTGGCCATGCTGCTCGGCGGTCGCACCGCCGAGGAGCTCATCTTCGCCGACCCCACCACCGGTGCCCAGAACGACATCGAGAAGTGCACCCAGATCGCGCGCGCCATGGTGACCGAGTACGGCATGAGCGAGCTCCTCGGGCCCCAGCAGCTCGGCCAGAAGCAGGGCGAGGTCTTCTTGGGACGCGACTACGGCCACCAGCCCAACTACTCCGACGAGGTGGCAGCGCGCATCGACGCCGAGGTGAGGGTCCTCATCGACGAGGCCCACGCCGAGGCCGAGGCCATCCTCAGCGAGCACCGTGAGGTGCTCGACCGGCTAGCGGCCGCTCTGGTGGAGAAAGAGACCCTGGACACGCCGGAGCTGGCCGAGATCATGGGGCACCTGCCGCCGTGGTCGGGTCGCGCCGGCGGCAAGGCCCTCCCCAGGGGCAACGGCAAGGCGCTGCCCAAGGGCAACGGCAAGGCGCTGCCCAAGGGCAACGGCAAGACGCTGCGCTCTCCCAAGGCGCTGCCGCCGGCTCCCGAGCCCCCCGCGGCCCCCGGCGAGCCCCGCACCCGTCGCCGGTCCCGCACCGCACCCGAGGAGTAGCGGGCCCTGCCCGTCGACCGCGACCGGATCGCCGGTGCCGTGCGGGAGATCCTCGAAGCGATCGGCGAGGACCCCGACCGAGACGGGATCTCCCGTACGCCCCAGCGGGTGGCGGACATGTACGCCGAGTTGTTCGCCGGCCTCGACCAGGACCCCGGTGAGATGCTCAACGTCACCTTCGAGGCGAACCACGACGAGATGATCCTGGTCAAGGAGATCCCGTTTCACAGCATCTGCGAGCACCACTTGATCCCGATGGTGGGGACGGCCCACGTGGCGTACATCCCCAACGACGACGGCCGCATCACCGGGCTGTCGAAGCTGGCCCGCCTCGTCGAGGGCTACGCCAAGCGGCCCCAGGTGCAGGAGCGGATCACCTCCCAGATCGCAGACACCCTGGAAAAGGTGCTCAGCCCCCGCGGGGTGCTCGTCGTGGTCGAGGCCGAGCACCTGTGCATGTCGATGCGGGGCGTCAACAAGCCGGGCGCGCTGACCGTGACTTCGGCCGTGCGGGGGCTGTTCCGTGACGACGCCCGCACCCGGTCCGAGGCCATGGCTTTCATCCACGGTCGCTGAGCTTGCACCGGTAACCTGAGCGCCGCATGGCACTCGTGATGGGCGTCCTCAACGTGACGCCGGACTCCTTTTCCGACGGCGGCCGGTGGTTCCGGCGCGACGAGGCCATCGCCCGGGGCATGGAGTTGTTCGCCGAGGGAGCAGACGTGGTCGACGTGGGCGGCGAGTCAACCCGGCCCGGGGCGGTGCCGGTGGCCGAGGCCACCGAGCGCCAGCGGGTGGTGCCGGTGGTCGAGGCGCTGGCGCCCCACGGGCGGGTTTCGGTCGACACCCGCAAGCGCTCGGTGGCCGAGGCTGCGGTGGCCGCCGGGGCCAGCCTGATCAACGACGTCTCTGCCGAGTTGTGGGACGTGGCGGCGGTGGCCGGGCCAGGCGTGGGATGGGTGGCCGTGCACATGCAGGGCACGCCCCAGACGATGCAGGGCGACCCCCGCTACGACGACGTGGTGGTGGAGGTGTGCCGCTTCCTGGTCGAGCGAGCCGATCGGGCCCGGGCCGGCGGCGTGGAAGAGGTGTGGATCGACCCTGGTATCGGATTCGGCAAGACAGCGGCGCACAACCTCTCGTTGCTCAAGCACCTCGGGGCGCTGGTCGCCACCGGCTGGCCGGTGTTGGTCGGAACTTCCCGCAAGAGGTTCCTCCAGCGCCTGCTCGACAGCCCGCCTGACGACGTGGTCGAGGGCAGCCTGGCCACCGCGGTCATGGCCATGTCCTCCGGGGCAGGAATGGTCCGGGTGCACGACGTGAGGGCGACGGTTGAGGGCGCCCGGCTGGTGGCGGAGCCGGTGGCGTGAAGGGCAAGTGGGAGCGGGGGATCGAGCCCCGGAACTTCGCCTGGATCATCCGGGACAAGTTGGCCGTGAGCGAGCGGCCCGGCGGGTACGCCCGCAACCACCGCAAGGTCCGCCGCCACGAGGAGATCCTCTGGCTGCGCAACCAGGGCTTCACCAGGATCGTCTCGTTGCTGCCGTCGCCCCACAACCTGCACGCCTACGACGAGCACGGCGTGGTGTGGTCGCACTTCCCTTTCGGCCCGGCGGCTGACAGCCGGGCCACCTTGAGCGACCTCTACTCCCAGCTGAGGGAGTGGATGGCCGCCGGCGAGCGCCTCCTCGTGCACCAGGAGGAGGTGAGCGACCGGCTGATGGGGGTGGTGGCCGGGTACCTCCTCTTCAGCCGCCTCATCGAGGAGGGGCCTCACGCGGTGATGGTGGTGGAGAAGATGCTGCACCGCCAGATGGGACCGCCGGGGCGCGAGCTCGTGGCCCTGGCCGTCGCCCTGTAGGCAGTCCGGTGGACGTGATCGAGCTGCGGGGCCTGCGCGTGCTGGGCACCCACGGGGTGCTGGCCGAGGAGCAGGTGCGGCCCCAGCCCTTCGAGGTGGACCTCGACGTGGAGGCCGACCTGGCCGCGGCCGCTGCCTCCGACGATCTCTCCGACGCGCTCGACTACGGGCAGGTGGTGACGCTCGTGGCGGCGGTGGTGGGGGGGCCTCACTTCCAGCTGCTCGAGGGGTTGGCGGTACGGATCGCGGAGACGGTGCTGGCTGACCCGCGGGTTCACTCGGTCACCGTGGCGGTGCGCAAGCTGCGCCCCCCAGTGCCGCTCGACATGGCGTCGGCGGGCGTGCGCGTGACCCGGGCGCGCCGGCGCGACTGATGCGGGTGTTCTTGGGCGTCGGCTCGAACCTCGGTGACCGCTGGCGCTACCTGAGAGAGGCGGTGGCTTCGCTCCCCGACGTGGTTGCCGTCTCGCCGGTGTACGAGAGCGACGCCGTCGGGGGTCCGGCCGGGCAGGGGGCGTACCTCAACTGCGTCGTCGAGCTCCACACCGACCTGCCTCCGCGTCAGCTACTCGGGATCTGCCACCGCCTGGAATCGGCCGCCGACCGGGTCCGCGCCGAGCGGTGGGGGCCGCGGACGCTCGACATCGACGTCCTTGTCGTCGGGGAGCTGGTGGTCGACGAACCCGACCTGCAGGTGCCCCATCCCCGGATGCGCGAGCGGGCCTTCGTCCTCCAACCGTTGCGGGACCTGGCCCCGGACCTGGTGCCCGAAGACCTCGACCGCCTGGGGGGAAGGCCCCGGCTGGCGGGTACCATCTAGCCCACGAACGGCACCCCGGCGACGGGGGCTGGAACGTGGAAGGAAGACCCCTTGGCAGCTCCCCCCGTGGGCCTCGTCCGGCCGCAGATGCTGGTCCACGACACCATCGACAGCTTCCGCACGGCGCTCGACGCCGAGCGGGCCGGCGGGCGCACCGTCGGGCTCGTCCCCACCATGGGCTACCTGCACGACGGCCATGTCTCGCTGCTGCGCAGGGCGGTGGCCGACTGCGACGTGGCCGCAGCCACCGTCTTCGTGAACCCGCTGCAGTTCGCCGCCGGTGAGGACCTGGCCACCTACCCCCGGGACCTCGAGCGCGACGCCCAGCTGGCAGCCGGCGCCGGCGTCGCCCATGTCTTCGCGCCGGGCACGGCCGAGATGTACCCGGGCGAGGTGCTCACGACGGTGAGCGTGGCCGGGGTGAGCGAGGGGCTGGAAGGGGCGGCCAGGCCCACCCACTTCGCGGGGGTGGCCACGGTGGTGGCCAAGCTGTTCAACATCGCCGGGCCGTGCCGGGCCTACTTCGGCGAAAAGGACTGGCAGCAGCTCCAAGTGGTGCGCCGGCTGGTGGCCGACCTCTCCTTCCCCGTGGAGGTGGTGGCCTGCCCGACGGTGCGCGAGCCCGACGGTCTGGCCATGAGCAGCCGCAACGTGTACCTGTCGGCCGAGGAGCGGCGGGCGGCGGGGGTGCTGCACCGGGCGCTGCTGGCCGGTCGGGCGGCCGCCGATGCCGGCGCCGGTGCCGGCGCCGTCGAGGCAAGGATGACAGAAGTGGTCGGAGCCGAGCCGCTGGCTGATCTCGAGTACGCGGCGGTGCGCGACGGCCGCCTGCAGATCGCCGCCCGCTTCGGTCGCACCCGCCTCATCGACAACCTCGCGCTGGAGGGCTAGATGCGCCGCCGCATGATGAAGTCCAAGATCCACCGGGCGACGGTGACCGACGCCAACCTCCACTACGTGGGCTCCATCACGGTCGACTCGGATCTCATGTCCGCGGCCGACCTCCTGGAGTGGGAGCAGGTGGCGGTGGTCGACGTCGACAACGGCGCCCGTTTCGAGACCTACGTGATCCCGGGCGAGGCGGGCTCGGGCACCATGTGCCTCAACGGGGCGGCCGCCCGGCTCGTGCACCCCGGCGACCGCATCATCGTCATCAGCTACGCCGACTACGACGAGGCCGAGCTCGCTGGCTTCGAGCCCCGCATCGTTCATGTCGACGGCCGCAACCGACCTCTCTCCACCCAGGCGGGACGCCAGGTTCGGTAGCGTCGCCGACATGGCTGTTCCGGCCCACCTCGACCTGCTGGTGCTGGGCAGCGGCGTGGCCGGCCTGTCGGCCGCTGTCCGGGCGGCCGGCATCCCCGGATTCCGGGTAGGGGTGCTGACCAAGGGCGAGCTGGTCCAGTCGGCCACCCGCTGGGCCCAGGGGGGGGTGGCCGCCGTCCTCGGCGGTGACGGGGACTCGACCGACCTGCACCTGGCCGACACCCTCGCCGCCGGCGCCGGCCTCTGCGACGTCGACGCGGTGCGGGTGATGGTGGACGAGGGGCCCTTCCGGGTCAACGAGCTGATCACGCTGGGGGCGGTGTTCGACCGCGACCACCGGGGCGCCCTGATGAAGGCCAGAGAGGGCGGCCACTCCCACCCGAGGATCGTCCACGCCGGCGGCGTCGCCACCGGCGCGGAGATCGAACGGGCCCTGGTCGATGCTGCCCATGCCACGGCGGCGGCTGTGCTCGAGCACTGGTTCGCGGTCGACCTCATCGTGGAGGGGGGCCGGTGCCGGGGCGTGCTGGCCAAACAGCCGACGGGCGAGGTCCGGGAGGTGAGAGCCACCCACACCATCGTCGCCACCGGCGGCGCCGGTCAGCTCTTCGCCGCCACCACGAACCCGGCCGAGGCGACGGGCGACGGCCTGGCCATGGCGCTGCGGGCGGGCGTGGCCGTGGCCGACGTCGAGTTCATGCAGTT
>JAHWJQ010000116.1 GCA_019348305.1 Actinomycetota bacterium | reverse complement strand
CCTCGGAGGAAAGCACCCCCTCACGGGCGAGCAGCTCGTCGACCCGCCCCGGGCCAAGACCCGCAACGTCTCGATCCGGCCGGAGGGCGAGTGGCTCACCGCCGAGGAGGCGGCCACCCAGCTGGGTGTGTCCACCCGCTTCGTCCGCCGGCTCCTCGTCACCGGCAAGCTCGAAGGTGAGAAGGCGCGGTCGGAGACGACGGGACGGGTGGCGTGGCGGGTCCAGCGGGCTCACGTCAACACCTACGCCGTGTCCCACCCGCCCTCGAAACGCCGGCCCGGATTCGATCTCACCCTTCGCCCGCCCAAGAGCGTGAGCGTCCTGTGGGCGCTGGCCGACCGCGAGCGGCGGGCCGCCATCCACCAAGTGCATCGAGAGGCCGTCGACGAGGTGGTCCGCTACTACGAATCCGAAGCGGTGATGGCCCGGCATCGGGGTGGGCGCATTCAGACCGCTGGTCTCGTTGCCGCCGCCTTCGACCACCGCACCAGCCGGGCCGGCGACCCGCTCCTGCACACCCACGTCGTTGCCGCCAACCTCACCCTCACTGTCGCCGACGCCTGGCGCGCGCTGGACGGCCGGCTGCTCTACGACCACGCGCTGTCCGGCGGCCACCTCTACCAGGCGCACCTCCGCCACCTCCTCACCGAGCGGCTCGGCATCGAGTGGGGGCCCATCGACAAGGGCATGGCCGACGTGGCCGGGGTGCCCCAATCGGTCATCGACGAGTTCAGCCAGCGCCGGGACGAGATCGAGGAGATGCTCGCCGAGTCGGGCTACACCTCGGCGCGTGCCCACCAGGCCGCCACGCTTGCCACTCGGCGCCCGAAGGACCACAGCGTCAACCCTGACACTCCTGGGAAGGCTTGGCGTGAGCGGGCGGCCAGCCTCGGCTTCGACGAGCAGGCGGTCGAAGGCTGCTTCGGCCGGGCAGTCGTCCCGCAACGGGCCCCAGCCGACATAGAGCGGGTCTTTGCCTATTTGGGTGGGCCATCCGGGCTAACGGAGCGGGCGTCGACCTTCACGCGTCGGGACGTCGTCCGCGACGTCGCCGCCGCGATGGGGGATAGGGCTACGGCCATCGAAATCGAGCGGCTGTCCGACCGGTTCCTGGCCTCGGATCGCGTGGTTCTGCTCGCCGGCCCGACGTCGGGCCGGAACTCACAGGTCGTTGTTGGGCTGGACAACCGCCGGGTCCGCACCGGCGGCACCGCCCTCTTCAGCACGCCCGAGCTGGTCGACATCGAGACGCGTCTGCTCCGCTGGGCCGACAACGAGGCCGGCCCGGTCGCCGAGCACCACGCTGTCGAGCAGGTGCTGGCCTGCCGACCCGAGCTGTCCGACGAGCAACGGGCAATGGTGCGCGCCGTCTGCTCCACCTCTCGAGCTATCCAGGTGATCGTCGGGCGGCCCGGGTCAGGCAAGACCTACGCCACCGCCGCCTGTGTCGAGTCCTTCGCCGCCAACGGAATACCCATCGTTGGCTGCGCGGTGAGTGCCACCGCCGCGGCGGAGCTCGAAGCCGCAGTCGGCTTCCGGCGCTTCACCCGGCGGCCGGCCCAGACGATCGCCAGCCTCCTGGTCGACCTCGACCAGCGAGGCGATCACCTCGCTCCCGGCACGGTGCTGATGGTTGACGAGGCATCCATGGTCGGCACCCGTGACCTTGCCCGGCTCGCCGCCCAGGTCCAGAGGGTCGGGGGCTCGATCAAGCTCATCGGCGACCCGGACCAGCACACCTCGGTTGAAACCGGTGGCATCTTCAAGGCCCTCGCCGCCCGGGATGACCCAAGCATCGTGCGGCTCGTCGAGAACCGCCGCCAGACCGACCCAAGCGAACGTGCCGCCATCGCCGACTACCGCCGCGGTCAGATCGGCGCCGCCCTCGACCGTTACGACTCCGGGGGCAAGATCGTCCGGGCGGCGACCGCCGCAGCGACCTACGACGTCCTCGTGCGCGACTGGTGGTCCGACCGACGCGCCGGATCCACCTCGTCCATGCTTGCCGGCACCAACGCCGCGAGGCGTGCCCTCAACGACCGGGCCAGGTCACTGCTCAAGAAGGAGGGTGTGCTGTCGGGCCATCCGCTGGTGGTCCACCGCCGTGAGTTCATGATCGGCGACGAGGTGGTTGCCCGCCGCAATGACAGGGCTCTGCGGTGCCCGGGACGCAGTGAGTTCGTGAAGAACGGCAGCACCGGGAGGGTCACCGGCATCGACCACGCGGGGCGTCAGGTTGATGTCGCTTTCGCCAACGAAGGGACCATCCGCATTCCGAGCGACTACCTCGATGCCGGCCATCTCGACCACGCGTATGCGCGCACGACCTTCGGCGTCCAGGGAACGACGCTCGATCGAGCCCGCTACCACCCAGCCGACGCGTCGCGCTTCGAGGAGGGCTACGTCGCCATCACGCGGGCGACCGAGATCACCAACCTCTACGTCGTCGAGGGTGAGGTCGAAGTGGATGACGACGTCGACAGCCGGGCGGTCCAGCGACCGGAGACGGGCTTGGCGGTCGTGGCCAATGCGCTCACCCGCCGAAGCGACGACAAGCTGGCGGTGGCTAGCGACCCACGCGCCATCGACGCAGGGCGGCTGGCGAAGGAGTACAGCTTGTGCCAGCTACGGGAGCATCGACAAGAAGTGGAGGCACTCCTCCAGCTGCAACCACCTTCAGTAGCAGGGGAGCTGGCAGAAGCTCGCGGGCGAGCTGAGGGATTGAAGGCCCGGCAAGCTGTCGTCGCTGACCAGCTCGCCAGCTGGAGCCCGAAGCGACACCGGAATGCGGCCCGGCAAATGGCGTCGCTGCAGGCCGCAATCATCAACGCCGAGGCTCGCATCGCCGAGCTCGAAACTGCCCAGGAACGGCACGAGGACTTCGCCGTCGAACACGCGGACGAGTTTGCCCAGCACGACCTGCTCCGGCGGGCGGAGGGTGCTCGTCGACTTCAGGTACGCATCGCCGCTGTCGCCGACCCACCCCCGGCCATCGCAGCGGCCCTGGGCCCCAGGCCGGCGACGCAGCGGGACCGCCTCCGCTGGGATCGGGCGGCCGAGGCCGTGGCGGTCTACCTCGACGAGAACGACCGCCACCCGCCCGATGCACCGTGCTCGATCGCCGAACTACTCGGCCCCCGCCCAAAGCGCTCGCTCGACGGTTACGGCTACGACATGGTGGTCAGAGCGATCCGGCAACGACACGCACCAGAACGCGAGCATGGTGCGCCGATCGCGCTGAGGTAGGCCCCACCGACGCGCGAGTCGCAGCGCGCCCGTGTCGGCCATCTGCTCGCCCTCCATCCGTACTAGGCGGTGTCGTAGAACCCGCGGCTCTTCGAGTAGCTCGGAGTGGCACCTCCCGCCGGCGCCGGACGCGCTACGCGCCGATCGGTGGCGGTGCCGGCGAGGACCCAGCGATGTTAGGTACGCACGTTCAGTTGCACCTTGCCGGCTCCTCCGAGCTCCCAGAGTCATCGATCTGGTCCTCTGCTCGAGAGCTGTCAACGGTCCGGTAGCGAAATGAAAGCGAGGAACCGCTCGCCCAGCGGCGTGCTGCGCGATGACCATGCGCCGCTCACGGTCATCATCGTGTGCAACGAACCGCCTCCGCCACCGAGCCGTCTCTGGTCGAGATCGAACCCGATCCCGTCGTAGATGTCCCGTCGGTCACGCAGCTCTGGCAGAGCGGCTTCGATGAGCGCAGCGAGGCTGGAGGAGAGCCCGAACGATGGCCTCTCCAGGTCCGGGTGACCGTCAAACCAGTCCTCAGGATTGGCCAATACGGCAAGCATGCGGGCGTGAAGTGGCGTGAGTTCGTCGATGAGGCGAAGGAACGCCAGCTGCTCGTGCTCGTCCGGCGCACCCGGCAGAACCGAGTTGATCAGCGCGTTTCGGAGCATCTCCAGCTTCTCTCGGTGATGCGACTTCATAGCCACGGTCGAAGCTGCGAGAACAGCAGAGATGAACTGCTCATTGCCGTCGAGGTCACGCGGATCGAATCCGTCGAGCCGTTCCCGCAGCTCGTCCACAACGTCAGCGAGGTAGTTGAGCACTCCTCCTTGCGCCGCTCGAGGCTCGGCGCGATGACGAGGTCGAACAGCTCGGCCGCCGCCCCGCCCGCTACGGGTATCGAGGAGATCCCTGCTTTCACGATGGCCGCGCCGATCTCGGCCTTCGACCGCCCTGGCAAGTCGGGAACGTCCGGCACCTTGTCGCTCACGGCTCCACCGTACGAGAGGGAGGCCCGAGTCCCATGAGGAAGGGCTTCGCCTCGAGATGTCGTGGAGAGTCACGTCACCAGAGACCGGACCGTTTTCCGTCACTCAACAAGGCGCCGCTGCCGCACACGAACCGCCGATTCCGTCGCGGAGAATGTCCAACCTGCCGGCGCCGCCGCCGGCTGATCGCTTGCTGCGCAGGGTCACCGAAGCGGACTGGCACACTTGGCTCGTGGCCAAACGGCGTAACACGCCGACGTTCAACGAAATCGTCAAGGAGGTGCGGGAGGTCTCGCACGAGCGGGTCGTCGTCCGACGCGGCGCCGGCTTCTATCCAAATGAACGCGGCGAAGTTGCGCTCGTTGATGACGACGGCCGCTCGTATCGGCTGACTTCGGCAGAAGTCACACCGGTCGAAGCGCTGGAGCTCGCCCGCTCGGGTGCGGGCATCGTGTGGGATCCCTGCGGGTGCGGCGGCGGGTGCGGCATGACTTGGTTGTCGAAGGACGAGGTCGACGCGGCCGTGGCAGCGGGAGCTCCGAAGATCGTGCGTAAGCCGGGGCGGCACATCGGCAACATCTCGAGCTGGACCAGTGAGGACGGAGCGGTCTACCTACTTGCTGAGGACAAGGTGGTCTGGGGCACCCACCTCGGGTGAGTCGCCGCAGGGTGACGGCAGCATCCTCCGCCAAGTTCGGCGGCCAACCATCGGACGGACGCGCCGTAATCGGTGTTCTGCTTCCCTGAGCGATGTGACCAGAACGCGCCGGCGGGGGCTACTCACGACGCGCCGATCGGTTCGGCTTCGGGCTCTCGGGCCACCGCGATATCGAGCGGCTGATAGGTGGTGTCCCGGACCGGCACTTTCGCTACCCGGCGCGGTGCAGCCCCCCGCACGTTCAGGGACGCGCGTTCGGCGACACCCGATTCCCGTCGGAGCGCGCCCAGAGCCGTCGATCGGTCGCGGTGCGAGAGATAGCAGCTGGAGCGTGCGCCGCCGCGTGTGTCGCTCAGCCGGCGACAGGAGACATCCCGAGGATCCACTGACCTGCAACCACTACCTTGCATCTGTGTCGGTAGGTCACATCGGGTTTGCAGTGCAGGCGGAACCTGTGGATGGCAGAGGTTGGAGCCAGTTGGGCCGGCATGTGGAAGCGTCCGGCTTCGACGCGATCTGTGTCGCCGACCACCCGGGGTCGACGACGTCTCCGTTCGCGTCGTTGGCCGCGCTCGCACAGTCGACGTCCACCCTCCTCCTCGGCACCGCGGTGCTCAACCTCGGGACATGGGAGCCCCTCACCCTCGCGTCCGAAGTCGCAACGCTCCAGCTGCTCAGCGACGCCCGATGCTTCCTCGGGGTCGGAGCCGGCCACACGCCATCAGAGTGGACGGCGCTCGGACGGCCGTACCCCTCCGCAGGGAAGCGGGTGGAGCGGATGATCGAGGTTGTCGAGGCAACTCGAGCGTTGCTCCGCGGAGACACCGTTACTGTCTGTACCGAGCACGTTCATCTCGACGAGGCGCAGTTGCGCTGGAGAATCGGCCTACCGGCGACGCCGCCTCTCCTAGTCGGTGGCAACGGAACCGGCGTCTTGCGCTACGGCGCCGAGGTCGCGGACATCGTCGAGCTCACTGGGCTTGGCCGCACGCTGTCCGATGGCCACCTCCACGTTCCCGAATGGGATCCGGCCGCCGTCGATCGGCGGATCGGGCTCGTCAACGCAGTGAACAGCGGACGTGACATCCGGCTGGGGGCCCTCATGCAACGAGTCGTCGTCACGAGCGAGCGCACAGCCTTCCTGGCATCGTTCCGCGAGCGACTCGTCGAACTGATGGGCGATGACCTCGCGCCTTCACTCGCGGGCCTGGCGGAGACGCCGTACATGCTCGTCGGAACGGAGGACGAGATGATCCGACAGCTGCGCACCAACAGGGACCGCTGGGGCATGACCCGGTACACCGTCCGCGACGACGCCATCGAGCCGCTGGCCCCGATCATCGAACGCCTGCGCGCCGACGTCTGAGTCGCCTGCGAGCATCTATGCCCGGCCCGAATCGGCGTTGCGGGTCACGGCGCTCTGAGCGACCTGGCGCGACAGAACAGGCCTCGAGAGCGAGGATTGCCGTGGATCCGGTTACCGCGCTCCCTGGTTAGGACGTGACACTGTCCGGGAGAAGCAGGAGCACGTCGTTCAGGTCTGTTACCCAGGTGAGGTCGTCGTCGTCGGGCGGCTTCTGGTACCTAGAGATGGCGCATGCCCGGTATCCCAGCCGGAGCGCGCCGAGCACACAGTCACGGTCGTTGTCGACGAAGAGGCATTCGTTCGGTTCGAGCCCGATGGCGTCGCTCGCAGTTCGGTACATTTGTGGGTCGGGCTTGCAGCAGCCCACCTAGGCTGAGATGGCGTAGGCGTCAAAGAACCGGCTCCAGCCGAGCTCGTCATAGAGGCGGCGCGCCTCAGCGCCGGTATCGGAGACGATCCGGAGGAGGAACCCTCGTTCCTTTAT
>JAHWJQ010000115.1 GCA_019348305.1 Actinomycetota bacterium | reverse complement strand
ATGCCGACGGGCTGACGCTCTTCTTCTCCCGCCTGGAGCGGATCCCGCTGCTCACCGCGCGCGAGGAGGTCGAGCTCTCGCGGCGGGTCGAGCGCGGGGATCTCGCCGCCAAGGAGCGGATGGTGGAGGCGAACCTGCGGCTCGTGGCCTTCCACGCCAAGAAGTTCCGCGGCCACGGCATGAGCCTGCTCGAGCTCGTGCAGGAGGGCAGCTTCGGCCTCGTGCGCGCGGTGGAGAAGTTCGACCACCGCAAGGGCTTCAAGTTCTCCACCTACGCCACGTGGTGGATCCGCCAGGCCATCACCCGCGGCATCGCCAACACCGGCCGCACCATCCGCCTCCCCGTGCACGCCGGCGACACGCTGGCCCGGGTGCAGAAGGCGAGGGCCCGCCTCGAGCTCAAGCTGGGTCGTCCGGCGACCCACTCGGAGCTCTCGGCCGAGCTGGAGATGCCCGAGGACAAGGTCACCGAGGCCCTGCGCTTCGCGGCCGAGCCGCTCTCGCTGTCGGAGCCGCTGCGGGAGGACGGCGACGCGGAGCTGGGAGACGTGGTCGAGGACCGCTCCGCCGAGTCACCGTTCGAGGTGGCGGCGACTTCGCTGCTACCCGAGGAGATCTCCCGGCTCCTGGGGCCTCTGGACGAGCGGGAGAGGGAGATCCTGCGCCTCCGCTTCGGCCTCGACCGCGGCGAGCCCCGAACGCTGGAGGAGGTGGGGGAGCACTTCAACCTCACGCGCGAGCGCATCCGCCAGATCGAGGCGCGGGCGATGTCGAAGCTACGTCACCCCTCCTCCGACACCGGGGCCCGAGACCTGCTCACGGTCTGAGAAACGATTGGCGGAGGTGGACGGGAATCGAACCCGCCGGACGGGGAACGCCCGTCCCACCCGCTTTGAAGGCGGGGGAGCCCACCAGGTACCCAGACACCTCCGAGAGGCAAGCTAGCGGTCAGCGGCCTGAGCGCCGGCTTCCGGGCCTGTGGAAACCGCAGGTCCGCGAAAAGATGCCGTGGTGCGGGTCGTTGCGGTCCACGTACACGCACAGAGGGCCGGCCTCGGCGATCAGTGCGACGCGGGCACGTCGGCGGCGAGGATCTCCCCGTTGGATCGCGAGTTGCCAACTCGAAATTCCGATGCACGCGTGTCGTTCTGCGGTCACCATGGGCCGGTGGCCTTCTCGCCGCAGCCGACCCTATGGAACCCACCCGTGGCCTGCCCTTCGTCGTCTCGCTCGACGACACCGACGACCCGGCCGACGTCATCGACGCTCTGGCCCTGGGTCGCTTCGCCGCGGGGATCGAGCCGGCGGCGCGAAGCGCACACCTGAGCCGACTCCGCCCGGATGCGCCGCTGCTGCCCCCGGGCGTCGAGTGCACCTGGAGCGTCGAGGGGAGCGGCCGGCGTGCCCATCTCGCCGAGGGCGAAGGATGGACGCTGCGAGCGGTTCGCTGGAGTGATGCCAGCGGCGAGCTCACGGTCACCGCTCGGACGGCCGAGCTCGCCTCGGGCATCCTCGAGGCGGCCACCCGCGGCGCAGTGGAGCCGGCCGGCGACGAGGACGCAGCGGTAACCGTCGGCTTCTGGCACCTGCGCCCATGCGGCAGTCCCCGGCGCACGGAACGGGAGGTGGCCATCGAGCCCTGGGTGAGCATCCGGGACAACTACACGCGCAGCGCAGTGGAATCCATGGATGCAGTCATGGCCGTGGAGCCGGCATTCCTTTCGGGGCGTCTCCTGCTCCTCCATGGTCCTCCGGGTACGGGCAAGACGACCGCCGTGCGCGCCCTCGCTCATGCCTGGCGGTCGTGGTGCCGGCTCGAGGTGGTGCTCGATCCGGAGAAGCTGCTGGCGGACCCGTCCTATCTGTTGACCCTCGCCCTCGGTGACCAAGACGACGACAGGAAGCGATGGCGCCTGGTCGTGCTCGAGGACTGTGACGAGCTCATCCGGGCCGACGCCAAAAGCAGCACGGGTCAGTCCCTCGGCCGCCTGCTGAACCTGACTGATGGCATCGTCGGTCAAGGGCTGGAGGTCATGGTCGCCATCACGACCAACGAGCCTGTCCACCACCTCCACCCGGCCATCATCCGACCAGGGCGCTGCCTGGCCGAAGTCTTCTTCGGCCCCCTCACCCACCTGGAGGCGCTGCGATGGCTGGGCCGGAGCGACGGTGTAGGGCCCGACGGCGCCACCCTCGCTGAGCTGTTCCTGATGCGGGGTCAGCTCTACAAGGTGGAGCAGCGCCCGCCCACCGCCCGGCCGGGTCACTACCTGTAGCCGACGGCGGCACCGGGAGGCGTGTACCGCTACCAAAAGCGAACGGCTCCTGCGGTCTGCGGCGCGTCGGTACGCCCGGTCCTACGGCTCCGCACGGCCAGTTGATCGTGTTCGTCATCGGCCGCTGCCGCCTCCGCCCTGCCCCGGTAAGCTCCGGCGATGAAGAAGCTCGTGCTCCTCGTCCTACTCGCTGGCCTCGGGTTCCTCGCAGCCAAGAAGCTGCGCGTCGACTGACTGAGCAGCACCGCCGGTAGCGGCGGCCGCGTCAGTGGCGCTGGGCGTCCTTGAGCTGGGCATCCTTGAGGAGCCGCTCGAACTCTCGCGCCACGAAGGCCTCGGTGAACTCGGGGTCGCTGCGGCGGGAGCGGACCGCCGACCTGATCAGCGACCGGGGCGAAAGGATCTGCCCTTCCGCCATCGCCGACAGGGCCAGCAACGCGCAAGGGATGAGTAGCGCCAGCGGAATGCTCATGAGCAGGACCCACGACGGCATGTAGCGGATGTACCACAGGGCGGGGTCGGCAAAACGCGGGAAACTCACGTTGTTCTCCCCGGCCCAAGGGCGATATGGTGGCCCCAAGGCCTTCCCCCTCCAGTGGTCCCGTCGCGCCGCCGGCGCATCTGGGAGGGGTTCATGATCGTCACCTGCTGGTCGGTCAAGGGAGGCAGCGGCACCACCGTGGTGGCGGCAGCGCTGTCGTTGTTGCTGGCTCGCCGCTGCCCGAAAGGCACCCTCGCCGTCGACCTCGGGGGCGACATGCCGGCGGCCCTGGGCCTTCCCGAGCCGCCGGGTCCCGGTGTCGTGGATTGGCTGGCGGTGGGGCCGGAAGTGGCGCCCGACGCCCTCGAGCGCCTGGCCGTGGAGGCCGGGCCCGGCCTCCGGCTCCTGGGCCGCGGTGGCGGGCCGCTCCCCGACGGGGGAGGCGAGCGCCTATTGGCTGCCGTCGCTCCCGGTCCCGGCGGCGCGGTAGTCGTCGATGCCGGTCCCAGCTCAGGTCTCGGCACCGAGCTTGCTTCCGCCGCCACGGTGTCGCTCCTCGTGCTCCGGCCGTGCTACCTCGCGCTGCGGCGGGCGCTGGCCGCTCCGTTGCGGCCTTCGGCGGTGGTGCTGATCGCCGAGCCCAACCGCTCGCTCGATGCCCGTGACGTGGAGGACGTGCTCGGGGTGCCGGTGCGGGCAGTCGTGCCCTACGACCCCCGAATCGCCCGCTGCGTCGACGCCGGCCTGCTGTCAGCCCGTCTGCCCCGCCCGCTGCTGGCGGCGTTGCGGTCGGCGGCATGACCGGCGACGTCGCCGGCCGGGTTCACGCCCGCCTCCTGGCCGAGGCGGGGAGCACTGCCGGGCCGGCGCCCGAGCGCGTCGCCGCCCTGGTGCGTGAGGAGGCGCCCCTCCTCACCGCCACGGCCGAGGCCCAGCTGGTGGCCGAGGTCCTGGCCGCGGTCCAGGGACTGGGGCCTCTCGAGCCGCTGGTGGCCGACCCCAGCGTCTCTGATGTCCTGGTCAACGGTCGCGGCGACGTGTGGGTGGAGCGCGAGGGGCGCCTCGAGCGGACGACGGTGACGCTCCGGCCTCGGTCCGTCGAGGCGCTGATCGAGCGCATCGTCGCTCCCTTGGGGCTGCGGGCCGACCGGTCCTCGCCGCTCGTCGACGCTCGGCTCCCCGACGGATCACGGGTCCATGCAGTCGTGCCGCCGCTGGCCGTGGACGGCCCGTGCCTCACCATCCGCCGTTTCGCCGCCCGCCCGCTTCCCCTGTCGGCCTTCGCCACCGAGGCGGTCGCCGCCCTGCTCGACGCCGCCGTTCGTGCCCGCGCCAGCATCGTGGTGTCCGGGGGGACGGGTGCCGGAAAGACCACGCTGCTCAACGCGCTCGCGGCGTCGGTGCCGCCGGGGGAGCGAATCGTGACCGTGGAGGATGCGGCCGAGCTGCGCCTGCCGCAGGACCACGTGGTGCGGCTGGAGAGCCGGCCGGCCAACGCCGAAGGGGCGGGGCGGGTCACGGTACGAGAGCTCGTGCGCAACGCGCTGCGCATGCGACCGGATCGCATCATCGTGGGTGAGTGCCGGGGGCCGGAGGCCCTCGACATGTTGCAGGCGATGAACACCGGGCACGAGGGGTCGCTCACCACCTGTCACGCCAACGGGCCCGACGATGCCCTGCGCCGGCTGGAGACGATGGTCCTGATGGCCGAGGTGGGCCTCCCGCTCGACGCGGTGCGAGAGCAGCTGAGCTCGGCGGTTGACCTGGTCGTGCAGGTGGCCCGCCGACCGGGCGGCGGGCGACGAGTGATCGCCGTGGGCGAGGTGCTGACCGGCGCTCCCGGCCCCGACGGCTTGCGGGTGCGCCGGCTCGACGTCGATCCGACGCCGGCGACGCCCTGTCGCCCCCGCCTCGCCGGCGCCCTCTCATGAGCAGCGCCGGCGTCACCACCGCCCTGCTCACCTTGGCCACCGCCATCGCTGCCCGCGGCGGGGCCACGGCCCGCCGACCTCGTCCGTTCGCTTCCGGGGAGCTGCGCGCACCGCAGCGGTGGGAAGACATCCCCAGAACGGTGTTGCGGGTGTTGCGGGGGGCGGAGGCGCTGGCATGGGGGGCCCGCCGCCGCCGGAGCCCGGCCGCGGACCTGCCGGCACTGCTCGAGGGGGTGGCCTCCCGTTTGCGGGCCGGCGGCTCCCTGGGCCAGGCGCTGGTGGAGGCGGCCCCTCCTGGCCCCGGGGTACTCGCTGACCAGTGGCGGCGGACGGCGGAGTTGGTACCCGTGATCGGTGCGGTGGCGGCGCTGCAGGACTGGGCGGGGCGGGCCGACCAACGATCGGTGCGGCTCGCGGCCGCCGCGCTGACCCTGGCGGCCAGAACCGGCGGCTCGCCGGCTCGGGCGGTGGACGGCGTCGCCGCCACCCTCCGGTCCCGCTTGGCACTCGAGGCCGAGATTCGTGCACTGAGCTCGCAGGCCCGGGCGTCGGCGGTCGTCATCGCCCTTGCACCAGCCGCCTTCGGCGTGCTCGCCGGCCTCACCGACCCCAGGATCGTCGGGTTCCTCACAACTCCGGCGGGGGTCGTCGTGGTGTCCGCGGGCCTGGGCCTCGATGCCCTCGGCGCGTGGTGGATGGCACGGCTGTGCCGAGGACCATCGCAATGATGCGGCCCGCCTTGCCCCTAGCGTGGCTGGTGCTGATGGCAGCCGGCGCCTGGATGGCGCGACCGCAGCAGTGCCGGCGCCTCCGGCAGGAACCTTTGGGCCGTTGCGGCGACCAAAACCGGTCAAACGACGCTGCGTCACAGCCAAACCGGCCCACACGTTCGGCTTCAGCCCTTCGCGTTCTGCGCCAGCGCCGCCACCAGAGGGCGGCGCTCGCGGCCGAGGTGCCCGATGTCGTCGACCTGCTATCCGTGGCCGTAGCCGCGGGGCTCAACGTCAGGCTGGCCGTGTCCGCCGTGGTGGAGGCCGCACCACCCGGCCCCCTTGTCGACGCACTCGGCCACGTCCTCAAGGAGGTCGACGCCGGCTCGCGGCTGGCTGACGCGCTGGCCCGCATCCCCGATCACCTCGGTGAGCCGACCCGGCCGGTGGTCGCCGCACTGGTCGACGGCGAGCGCTACGGCACGCCTGTGGCAGGCGCCCTCGCCCAGGTTGCCGCGGAAGCGCGGCGGTGGCGTCAGCGCCAAGCCGAGGAGGCGGCGCGGCGCGTGCCGGTGAAGCTCCTCTTCCCCCTCGTCACCTGCATCCTTCCCGCCTTCGGGCTGCTCGCGGTAGCCCCTCTCATCGCCGGTGGCCTCCGGGCGCTGCGCCTCCCTTAGAAGCGACTCAGAAAGGCACTGCCCATGTCCGCCCGTCTTGCTGCACGCACCATCACGACTCTGTCCATCCTTGCCACCCTGCCGCTCGCCGCGGGCCGCCGCGGCCGGCGGGGGGAGTCCGGCCAGGCGACCGCGGAGTACGCCCTCGTCCTGCTCGCTGTGGCCGCCCTCGCCATGCTGGTCATCGCCTGGGCGACCAGGACCAGTCTCGTCGGGGAGCTGCTCGACGTCGTGTTCGGCCAGCTCAAAAAGCGCGCCAAGTCGTGAAGCGGGGAGGGGACGAGGGCCAGGCGGCTACCGAGCTGGCCCTCGTCCTGCCCCTGGTCGTGAGCCTGCTTCTGGTGGTGGTGCAGGTGACCTTGGTGGCCCGTGACCAGATCGTGGTCGTGCATGCGGCCAGGGAAGCCGCCCGCCAGGCCGCGGTGGGCGCGACACCCGAAGAGCTACGGGCGGCTGCGGCGCGAGCTGCCGGAGTAAAGGTGGCGGCGCTGACGACCGATACGTGGCGCGAGGGAGGGCCTGGCGACATCGTCGTGGCCCGGGTGGAGTTCCGCTCGGTCACCGACGTCCCGTTGGTGGGCCCGCTGCTCCCCGATCCCGTCCTGTGGGCAAATGCCGCAATGCGGCTCGAACCGGGACACGGGTCATGAAAAA
>JAHWJQ010000114.1 GCA_019348305.1 Actinomycetota bacterium | reverse complement strand
CACCCGTCGTCCATCGTGAGCTGGGGCCGCTCGTCGAGGCAGGCGTCCATGTGGCGGAAGTAGGTCTCGGTGTCCTCGCCCTTGATGGCGAAGACGGAGACGCCCTCGTCCCGGGCCAGCGAAGCTGCCACATCGTCCTGGGTCGACAACGGGTTGGAGGCGCAGATGGCCACGCTGGCACCCCCGGCCCGCAGAGCCCGCAGCAGGTTGGCGGTCTCAGTGGTGACGTGCATGCAGGCGGCGAAGGTGACGCCGTCGAAGGGGCGCTCCTTGGCGAAGCGCTCGCGGATCGACGCCATGACCGGCATCCGGGTGTCGGCCCAGGCGATGCGCTGCTTGCCGAGGTCGGCGAGGGACGGGTCGGCGATGTCGAAGTTCACGTGGTCTGCCTTCTTCCGAGTTGTTGTTTGAGGTCCTCGAGGATCGGGACCGGACCGGGATCGATGCCCTCCTGGTAGGCCAGGTGCAGCGAGACGAAGTCGCCGAAGAGGATGAGGTCGAGAAGCTGAGCCAGGTCGCCCTCACCCTCGGCGTGCACCTCCTCGATGTCGCTCACGACCTCGCGGGTGTATTCGGCGGTGAGCTCGAAGCGGCGCATGACCTGGGGGTGCTCGGAGTCGTGGCGAAGCGTCACCAGCGTGAGCACCTGGCGGGTGACGTCGCCGTGTTGGCCCCAACCCACCACCTCGTTGTGGCACAGCTCGGGCTGGGCCGCCCAGAACGCCGGCGCCTTGGCGTTCTCGTTGATCTGGGTCTTCCAGCGCTGCGCGGCGGTGGCGCCCAGCGCCCCGCCACCGTGGACCAAGGTGATCGTGCGCCCGATCCGCCGCGCCAGTGCCTCGGCTGCGTTGGCGGGAGCGACGAGCTGGTCACGCCGGCGCTGGAGCTGCGTCACGGCCAGGTCGATCCACTGGCTCGCCCCCGGGAACAGCCCGATGTCCTCCAACAGCACCAGGGGCGGGATGGCCAGAGCCCCCAGCGCGACGCGGGGCTGGGGAACTTCGGGCACCTGGATGACCGGAGCTCCCCACCCGGCGGCGAGCTTGCCCAGGGCGCCGCCCTGGGTGACCGCCACGATCTTGGCTCCCTGCATGGCTGCCTCGGTGGCCGCCTCCACCGTCTCTTCGGTGTTGCCCGAACAGGAGATGGCGAACACGAGCGTGCTGTCGCTCACGAAGGCCGGCAGTTCGTAGGACTTCACGGTCATCACCGGGACGGCCATGAACGGGCCGGCGGCCGCCTGCAGGATGTTGCCGGCGACGCCGCTGCCACCCATGCCCAGCACCACCACGTGCTCGATGGACGACTTGTCGGGCAGGCCCTCCACCCCCCGGGCGGCACGGGCGGCGTCGGCCACCTGCTCGGGCAGGCCCGCCGTCAGTTCGAACATGCCGTAGCTGTCGAGGCGGTCGGTCGAGGCGGTCATGCTTGCTCGAACGTGGGCGCGATGCCCTCTGCTGAGGCCTTGGCCATGAGACGGTCGTGCTCCTCCTGGCCGACGGTCTCGGCCTCGTCGATGAGCATGATGGGAATGTCGTCAGAGATGGAGTAGCGGCGCTTGAGCCGCGGGTTGTAGAGGCAGTCCTCGTCTTGGAAGTAGAGCAGCGGGCCCTTGTCCTCCGGGCAGGCCAGGACTTCGAGCAGTCGGGGGTTGAGGGCCATCAAGCCTTCTCCTTGATGAGCGTGGTGATCTCGCCGACGCGGGCGTCGCAGCTGGCGCGGTCGGGAGCCTCCAGGTTGAGCCGCAGCAACGGCTCGGTGTTGGAGGGCCGGAGGTTGAACCACCAGTCGCCGAAGTCGACGGTGAGGCCGTCCGTCCGGTCCTGCTCGGCCTTGCCCTCGAAGTGCCCGGCGATGCGATCGATGACCGCCGGCGGGTCGTCGACGACGGTGTTTATCTCGCCCGACGCGGCGTAGCGCTCGAACGGCTTGCGCAGCTCGGACAGCGGCTGGCCGGCCTTGCTCATCAACTCGAGCACGATGACGGCGGCGATCAGGCCCGAGTCGGCGCGGTAGTTGTCGAGGAAGTAGTAGTGACCGGAGTGCTCGCCACCGAAGACCGCCCCCGTCTCCGCCATGCGAGCCTTGATGAAGGAGTGCCCCACGCGAGTCCTGATCGGCGTGCCGCCCCTCTCGATCACCACCTCGGGTACCGCCTTCGAGCAGATCAGGTTGTAGAGGATGGTCGCGCCCGGGTTCTTCTCCAACAACGCGGCCGCCACCATGGCCGTCGTGAGGGAACCCGACATGGGCTGGGCCTGCTCGTCGACCAGGAACACCCGGTCGGCGTCACCGTCGAAGGCCAGGCCGACGTCGGCGCCGGTCTCGAGGACGCGATCCTGCAGGTCCCTCAGGTTCTCGGGCTGGATCGGGTCGGCGGGGTGGTTGGGAAAGGTGCCGTCGAGGTCGGGATAGAGGATCTCGACTTCGATGGGGAGGCGGTCGAACACCGGCGGCACCACGAGGCCACCCATTCCGTTGGCGGTGTCGGCCACGACCCGCAATGGTCGCAGCACCTCGCGGTCGACGAAACCGATCACGTGGTCGGCGTAGTCGTCGATCAGTTGCTCGGACCGCACGGTGCCCCGGGTGGCTGCCGGAGGAGGCGGCTCGGCGGCCAGGTCCTTGATGTCGACCAGCCCGGTGTCCTGCCCCACCGGCTTGGCGCCGGCCAGGCAGAACTTGATGCCGTTGTACTGGGCCGGGTTGTGCGATGCCGTGAAGACGGCGCCGGCGGAGTCGAGGCGGCCGGAGGCGTAGTAGAGCAGGTCGGTGGAGGCGAGGCCGAGGTCGGTGACGTCCACGCCCTGGTCGGTCACGCCCCGGATGAACGCCTTGGTGAGCTCCACCCCGGACGGCCGCATGTCGCGGGCGACCAGCACACCGCGGCCGATGCCATCGGCCGAAGCCGAGGCGAATCTGGCGAAGGCGGCGCCGATGGCGTAGGCCAGGGTGTCGTCGAGCTGCTCGGGAACCAGCCCACGCACGTCGTAGGCCTTGAAGATGCTGTCGAGGGACGCCATGTGCCGCTCAGCCTAGTGGGGCACCTCCGTCCGGCTCTCGTGGCCATGTTTGGCCGCCGGAGCTGGCGTTCGTCAGCGACGCGAGGCGCCGGTGAGGATTCCTTCGTCCTCGTCGGCCCGTCCGGTGGCCTGCTCCACGAAGAACGGGTCCCGGTGGGCGGGCGGTCTGGCGACTCGCCGGCCAGGCAGCTTCACCGGTCCCCGGCGGGCCAGGACGACGAGGGCCAAGAGCCCTAGTGCCGTGAGCACCCAACCAGCGACGTCGACGACCGTCCACCCGTAGTGCAGTGCCACGTGGCGCTGGGTGGGCACCACCACCATGAGGTTGGGCGTGATGCGCCACGGTCCCTCGGCTCCGCGGGCCTTCCAGTTCGGGAAGTACGACGCCTTGACCACCACGGGAGTCCCGGGGCGGTCGACGTTGAAGCTGATGCCGTCGTCGTCGTGACGGATGCCGCTGACGGCAGCTTGGCGGACGGGGGTGGGCGGGGCGGCATCGGTGGCGCTGCCGATGCGGGCCCATTCCGGCGGCCCGTCGCTGGCCAGTGGGATGTCCCACCGGGAGGGGTCCTGGTACCAGGCGACGGCTGCCTCGAGCCAACCGTGCTTGGTGTTGGCGCCTTCGGTGAACACCACCGGCTCATAGGCCAGGGGCGCCACGAGCTGGCTGTCTCGCACCTCATAGATCTGCCAGAAGCGCTCCTGGGCACCGCTGGTGTAGCTGACGGAGTAGGGCGCGGTGGAGCCCACGAGCTCGAGGTCGGGGTTCTGGGAGGCCTGGGCCTGGGCCTCGGGGCTGAGGGCCATGTAGTAGCGAACGCCCAGGAGCTTGAGGTGCTCCACGCCGGCGTTCACGTTGAGGTCACGGTAGGGGAGGTCGCGCATGGCCCGAGAGGAGGTGCGGGACAGCTCGGACTGGTTGAGGAAGTGGTACGGAACCGTGGCCGACGATTCGAAGAACAGGCCTTCCATGGAGCCGATGCACCCGTCGGTGAAGTAGGGCAGGAGCATGAGGGCCATGGGCGTGCCGTAGCGATTGAGCTCGGGCTCGTACTCCCACATGGCGCGGCCGCACCCCACCCCCTCGCCGATGGCGTCCATGGTGGTGATCACTTCCCGGTACTCGGCGTAGTCCGGCTTGCGCTCGTAGCCGCTGTAGTTCCACCGGGCCCAGGCCGGAACGAAGCTGCTGTCGGCGCTCGTCAGGCGGGGGAACGGCAGCGACGCGTTGCCCGGCAGTTCGAGCCGGCCCGTCGAAAAGACGCCGAGAGGCACGCCGGCGAGGAGGATCACGCCCAAGAACCCGCACACCGCACCGACCACCGGTGTCATCCCCGGCTCTACCGCCCGCCGGCGACTGCCGACCAGGTCGGCCTCGTCGTCGTCGTCGGTGGTGGGCAGGGGGCCACGCAACGCCAACGCCAGCTCGGCGACGGCCAGTCCGGCCAGGAGGTACACGGAGAGGTACCAGAAGGGCAGGAACCTGGCGTTCCAGATGGGCCCGTCGGGCACGAAGCGGAAGAGCAGGGCGCAGGCGGCGGCCACGGCAACCAGCACTGCCGCTCCCCGCCGGCGCCGCGCCAGGCCCACCAGCGACCCCAACGCGGCCAGCGGGAAGATCACCTTGAGATGGGCGGTGGTGGCCGGGGGTGCGCCGTCGTCGGTGCGCAGGAAGGGCAGGAGGTTCTCGAGGTAGGCGTTGGTGCGCTCCCACCCCATGTCGTTGCTGTAGGGCAACCGGGCCATGAACGGGATGAACCAGAACGAGGCGAGGGCCAGACCGACCAGGCCGACGGTGATCACGATCCCCCATCGCGCCCGGTCGGGGCGGCGCAGGAGCAGCAGCACGCCGGCGGCGCCCACGGCGAACGCGGCGGGCAGCAGGTGACACAGAGCGGTGAGCCCGAGCAGGCCGGCGGCCAGCGCCCGCCCCTTTCCTGTCTCGAGGGCGCGGGCCAGTGCGGCGAGGAAGAACAGCGCCAGCGACAGCGAGATCGAAAACGAGAACTCCCCGGCCAGCGTGGCCGCCGCGTTGCCGCCCCAGATCGTGTGGAACCGGTCGAAGACGAACAGCACCGTGGCCGCACCCATGAGCGCGGGGGCAGGGAAGGGAAGACGCAAGCTCCGGCCGAGAGTGGCCGCCGCCGCGGGAAGCGTCACCAGCCCGACAACGGTGACCAGCTTGAAGGCCACGCCGTAGGGCAGCAGCAGGTCGACCAGGACGATGAGCAGGCTCGGGAGGGGGAAGTAGAAGTGCAGGGCGGGGAACCCGGCGTACCAGTCGGGCGTCCACCCGGTGATCCGCCCGTGGGGCAACAGGTGGTCCCGCAGGTAGGCAGGGCCCCAGACATGAGCGCCCATGTCGCCACCCGAGGGGGTCGTGGCGGCGAAGATCAGGCTGGGCTGGAGCTGCAGGAAGATGAACAGCGCGGCACCGACAACCACCGCAGCGGTGACGGCGGTCTCCAGCGACGGGCGGCGCATAGCGCCCTATGTTGCCCCGGATCGCCGGCGTAGGCCGTTCAGCCCGGCGGGCTCAGCGACGCACGGTGGCCAGGTCGATGACCTGGTCGAGGGGTACCTGCTCGCCCCGCTCGTCGTCCCACCAGCGGTTCGCGCACCGCGAGCAGCTGTGCAGGGTGACGTTCTTGCCGGCGACGGTGACGCCGATCTCCACGAGATGACGCGCGCGGCAGTTGGGGCAAGGCATGGGTGACCCTCCAGTCGGCCGGCGCCCCTCCAGAGCGCGGCGTCTGCTGCATCGGCACGACCGGCCCCCTTCTTTAGGGAAGCAGGGCTAGCGACGCAGGGCGAGGCGTACGAGGGTGAGGCCGTTGAAGACGATGTGGGCGACCACGCACGGGCCGATGCGGCCGCTGTAGTGGGCGAGAAGGCCGAGCACGAGCCCGAACAGGAACAGCGCCGGGAACTGGAGCATCTGGAAGTGGGCGGCGGCGAAGACGGCGGCCGTGCCCACCACGCCGGCCACCGGCCCGAAGCGGCGGACGGCTGCAGGCTGCACGAAGCCCCGGTAGAAGCACTCCTCCACCAGCGGAGCCCCCACCCCGACCAGCAGTGCGAGCAGCAGGAACGTCGCCCCCGGCGCCCTCTCCATGAGTCGCTCGGCGGGATCGGAGAGGCGGTCGAGCGCCTTCTGGTCGAGCAGGCCGACCCACAGCAACAGCAGGTACAAAAGGGGCACGAGCACGAGCCCGGAGCCGGCCCCGGTGGCCGCCCCCACGAGCAGGCCCTTCAGCCCACCGAGGCGCAGGCGCAGGTCAGCGGCGAGGTGACCGGTGCCTCTCAGGCGGCTCACCAGCACCATGGTGGCGACGTAGCCGGTCCAGAGCCCGGTAAGCCCGGCAACGATCATCCCCAGGGTGGTTCTGGGCGACCCCTGCACCGTGGCCCAGACGCTGGTGAACACGATGCCGCCGACCACCCCGGCGACGAAGCCGGCCCCCGCCTCGGCGAGACCCCATCTCGGCACCCGTTCGTGCGGGGAGTCTTGCGAAACGAAGGCCCCTTCCGGCGGCTCGGCTGCACCCGCAGGATCGGCTGCGTCGTCACCGGTCACGCTAGAAGCGTGGGGCATACCGCCGCCCCGGTTCCAATCAGGGCCGGCCCGGCGGGCCGCCGGGGCCCCGGCTGGGGCGGCGAAGCCGCAGACAGCACGGCCGGGCATGGGGTAGGGGCCCCGTGCTCCGGCGGAGGCCGG
>JAHWJQ010000113.1 GCA_019348305.1 Actinomycetota bacterium | reverse complement strand
CAGGAGACGAAGTACCACCTGGCCGACAAGGGCTACGACCCGCAGTACGGGGCCCGTCCTCTGCGCCGGGCGATCCAGCGCCTCATCGAAGACCCGCTGTCGGAGCGCATCCTCTACAAGGAGTTCACCGTCGGCGACACCATCATCGCCGACATCGAAGTCGATGATGCCGGCGAAAAGAGCGTCGTCTTCCGGGCGCTGGCCGGGCCGGTGGAGCCACCTCCGATGGAGCTCGCCGGCACCGGCTCGGCTGACTGATCGCCTTCCTCCAAAACCTGTCCTCGTCGCACCGGAGCCGCCTGGGTCGCTTGGCCCTGGCGGCTCTGGTCATGGCGACGGCCGGCGCCTGCAAGGTCGACGCCAGCGTGGAGGTGTCGGCCAGGCCCGACGGCACGGGCGAGGTGACGGTGACGGCGCTGCTCGACCGCCGGGCCGTCGACACGGTCGGTGACCTCGACACCCAGGTGGCCCTCGACGATCTGCGGGCCACGGGCTGGGAGGTGCGGGGGCCGGAGGAGAACACCGACGGTGGGGCCGAGGTCGAGGCCCGTCGCAGCTTCGGAAACTCGTCCGAGGCCCGCCAGGTTCTCGACGAGATCACGGGGCCCGAGGGTGCGTTCAAGGGTTTCGTGCTCGAGCAGAAGCGGACGTTCTTCAGAACCGAGACGGCGGTACGGGGAACGGTGGACCTGAGCGGCGGGATGGGCACCTTCAGCGACGCCAAGCTGGCCGAGGCGCTGGGCGGCCAGCCGTTGGGCGTGACCGCCGAACAGTTGGAACAGCGCCTGGGGGTACCCGCCGACCGGGCTTTCGGGCTGCAGGTGGCGGTGCGGCTGCCCGGGCGGATCGAGTCCAACGCGCCCACGACGACGGGGAGCACGGCCGTGTGGGCGCCCGGGCTGGGCGAGCAGGTGGCCATCATGGCCACCGCGGAGCAGTGGAACCGGCTCAACCTCGTTCTGACCGCGGTGGCCGCGGGCTCCGCCCTGGCCCTGGTCGGCGTCCTGGCCCGCCGCCGCCGCTCACCGCAATAGCGCGCCCACCACGCCGAGCCACCAGTTGACCGCTGGTCGTCGTCGCCGGCAACCAGGGCGCCCTATGCTCGTCGCCGAAGTCGCCGGTGGCGGACGGCGTTTGCGCAGAGAGGATGCAGATGCAACTTCGTCCGAGGCCGTCGTCCGCCCGTAGCCGCGCCCGGGTGGTAACCGGCCTGTTGGTTGCCGCCCTGGTCACGGCCGTGACCGCGTTCTTGCCGGCGGCGCCGGCGTCGGCCGCCCGCCCCGGTGTCACCAAGCAGGGAACCCTCGGCAACGGCTACCTGTTCGTCGCCAGCGACGGGGGCATCTTCAACTACGGGGATTCGGAGTTCTTCGGGTCCACCGGCAACATCGCCCTCAACAAGCCGGTCGTCGACAGCGCCTCCACCCCAACCGGCGAGGGCTACTGGCTGGTGGCCGCGGACGGCGGCATCTTCTCCTTCGGGGACGCCGAGTTCTTCGGCTCCACCGGCGCCATCAAGCTCAACGCCCCCATCGTCGGCATGCAGAGGACCGCAACCGGCAGGGGCTACTGGCTCGTGGCCAGCGACGGCGGGATCTTCTCCTTCGGTGACGCCGCGTTCTACGGCTCTGCGGGCGCCATCAAGCTCAACAAGCCGATCGTTGGCATGGACCGCACGGCGAGCGGCCTCGGCTACTACCTCGTGGCCGAGGACGGCGGGATCTTCACCTACGGCGACGCCACCTTCTTCGGCTCGACCGGTGCCATCAAGCTCAACAAGCCCATCGTGGGCATGGAGGCCACCGACGACGGCGACGGGTACTACCTCGTGGCCAGCGACGGCGGCATCTTCAGCTTCGGTCGCACCGCGGACGATGCGCAGTTCTTCGGTTCCACCGGCGCCATCAAGCTCAACCAGCCCGTCGTCGACATGGCCCTGACTGCTTCCAACCTCGGCTACTGGCTGGTGGCGGCCGACGGCGGCATCTTCGCCTTCGGTGACGCCCCCTTCCTCGGCTCCACCGGTGACATCGCGCTCAACCGGCCGGTGGTGGGAATGGACCGCACCCCCAACAGCCCGCTGGAGGCGCCCGATTTCGCCGTCAACCTCCGGGGCTCGGCGGAAGTGCCCGGCCCCGGTGACCCTGACGGCCGGGCGGCCTTCGCCCTGTTCGACTTCACCAGGGACGAGATCTGCTACAGCCTGCGGGTCGACAACATCGCCGCCGCGACGGCAGCCCACATCCACGAGGCTCCCGCCGGCGTCGCCGGCCCTGTCCTCGTCACCCTGGTCACGCCCGACGCCAACGGCGTGGTCTCCGCCTGCCAGGACGTCGACCCGGCGATCATCGCCGACATCGTGGAGAACCCGCAGAACTACTACGTCAACATCCACAATGCTGAGTTCCCGGGCGGCGCCGTGCGAGGGCAGCTGCAGGGCGAGATCGTGCTCGCCACAACGGCAGACAACAACCTGGTGGCCTTCAACACCGAGTTCCCGGGCTTCGTGCAGTTCACCCGTCCCATCACCGGCCTGGGGACCGCCGAGACGATCGCCGGCATCGACTACCGCCCCGCCAACGACGCGCTCTACGCGCTCACCGTCACCGGTGCCACCAGCGACACGGGCAAGATCTACACGATCAACGAAGACACCGGTGCGGCCACCCTCGTCGGTCAGTTCACCCACAGCTTCCTCGGCGCCACGTCCTACGGGTTCGACTTCAACCCGGTCAGCGACCGCATCCGGATCGTCTCCGACGCCAACGACAGCGTGCAGGTGAACCCAGACACCGGGGCGCTCATCCAGGCCGACCCCGACCTCAACGCCCCCTACGGCGACCCGAACGTGGTCGGTGTGGCCTACACCGGCAACCTCAACCAGCTCGCCCTCCCCGCCGACCAGAGGGCGACGATGCTGTTCGGCATCGACAGCGGCCAGGACGCGCTGGTCCAGATCACCTTCGGCACCGGTGCCACCGCACTGCGGGGACCGCTGGGGGTCGGGGCAGGCAACATCGTCGGCTTCGACATCGCTCCCTCGCCGGCTGACGAGCCGGGCACCGGCGTAGCGCTCATCGAGACAGGGACGGCCACCGCCCCCGCCACCCAGGTCTACGGGGTCAACTACACCACCAGCACCGAGTTCGGCAACGCTCAGGGCAAAGCGACGCTTCTCGGGACGGTGGGCGACACCACCCTGGTGCTGACCGCCGTCACCGTCGCCTAAGGAGATCCATTTTCGTTCTGGGGATGTCCGCGCACCTCAGAGGTGCGCGGACACACCCAGGACGCGGTGTCACACCCGGTCCGTAGCCTTCGGGCATGGCTCGCCTGCGCACCGTCCACCGTTGCAGCGACTGCGGCACCGTGTCGCCGCAGTGGGCGGGCAGGTGCTCGTCGTGTGGCGAGTGGAACTCCCTGATCGAGGAGGTCGAGGCGGCGCGACCGGCGATGGCCGGCGCCCGGGCCGGGGTGCCCGACCGCCCCATCCCCATCCTCGAGGTCGACGCCGCCGAATGGGCGCCGCGGCCCACTGGCCTGGGCGAGCTCGACCGGGTGCTGGGCGGTGGGCTGGTGCCCGGGTCGGTCACGCTCGTCGGGGGTGAGCCGGGCATCGGCAAGTCGACGCTGCTGCTGCAGGCGGCCGCCTGCCTGGCCTCCGCGGGAGCCCGCTGTCTGTTGGTGTCGGCCGAGGAGAGCAAGCAGCAGGTCCGGCTCCGCGCCGAGCGGCTGGGCACGCTGCACCCCCGGGTCCTGCTCCTGTCCGAGACCGACCTGGCGGCCATCCTGCGGGGGGTGGAGGAGACCTCCCCCGATGTCCTCGTCGTCGACTCCATCCAGACCGTCCACGACCCCGCCCTCGGCTCGACCCCTGGCTCGGTGACCCAGGTGCGGGAGTGCGCGGCGCAGTTCGTGAAGGCGGCCAAGTCTCGCGGCATGGCGACGGTGCTGGTGGGCCATGTCACCAAGGACGGCTCGTTGGCCGGGCCGCGGGTGCTCGAGCACCTCGTCGACACGGTGTTGTCCTTCGAGGGCGACCGTCACCACGCGCTGCGCCTCCTTCGCTCGACGAAGCACCGGTTCGGCTCGACGGGTGAGCTGGGCCTGTTCGAGATGGCCGGATGTGGCCTGGTGGGCGTGCCCGACCCCAGCCGGCTGTTGCTCGGAGACCGCACCACCGGCGTCGCCGGGTCGACCGTGGTGCCGACCATGGAAGGGCAGCGGCCACTGCTGGTCGAGGTGCAGGCCCTGGTCAGCAAGTCCGAGCTCGCGATTCCCCGCCGGTCGGCCCAGGGGGTCGACCCCGGGCGGCTGTCCCTGCTGTTGGCGGTGCTGTCCCGCCGTGCCGGCGTGAGTTTCGGCAAGCTCGACGTCTACGCCTCCGCTGTCGGCGGCGTGCGCATCACAGAGCCGGGGGCCGACCTCGGCGTGGCCTTGGCGCTGGCGTCGGCGGTGGCCGACGTGCCCATCGCCCCCGGGGTGGTGGCCTGCGGCGAGGTGGGCCTGGCCGGGGAGCTCCGTCAGGTGTCCCACACGCCCCGCCGCTTGGCCGAGGCCGCCCGGGTGGGGTTCAGCGAGGCGATCGTGCCGGCGTCGGCCCCCGACGGGCCGCCCGGTCTGCGACTGCGGAGGGTCGCCTCCCTGGCCGAAGCCGTGCAGACCACCCTGTCCTGACCGGCCCGCCGCCCCGCTCTGAGGGGCCGCTCGGGCCCCGGCCGGGCGCGGCGGAGCCGCCAGGTAGCAGCACGGCCGGCATGGGGCAGGGGCCCCCATGCTCCGGCGGAGGCCGGGGTTGGGGCCCCGGCCGGGCGCGGCGGAGCCGCCAGGTAGCATCGTGTCGTGCTGGCTCGTCCGAGCGCATCGCTCATGGAAGCGTTGGCCGCGGTGGCGCCCGGGCGGCCGCTGCGGGAGGGGCTCGACCGGATCCTGCAGGCCAAGATGGGCGCCCTCATCGTGGTCGGCGACGGGCCGGAGGTGCTGTCGATCTGCTCGGGCGGCTTCCTGATGGACGCGGAGTTCACGCCCCAGCGGCTCTCGGAGCTGGCCAAGATGGACGGAGCGATCATCCTGGCTCCCGATGCCAGCCGCATCGCCCGGGCGAATGTGCACCTCGTCCCCGACCCCAACGTCCCCACGTCGGAGACCGGCACGCGCCACCGCACCGCCGAACGGGTTGCCCGCTCGATCGACGTGCCCATCCTCTCGGTGTCGGAGGAGCTCTCGCTCATCGCCGTCTACCGCCGTGACCGCAAGCACGTGCTGGACCCGATCCCCCGGCTGCTGGCCCGCGCCAACCAGGGCCTGCAGACTCTCGAGCGCTACAAGGCGAGGCTCGACGCCGTGAGCAGCTCGTTGTCGGCGCTCGAGGTGGAGGACCTCGTGACCGTGCGTGACGTGGTCACGGTTCTGCAGCGGGCCGAGATGGTGCGCCGGATCGCCGAGGAGCTCGACGGGTACATCGTCGAGCTCGGCGTCGACGGCCGCCTCGTCCTGTTGCAGCTCGAAGAGCTCATGGGTGGGGTGGAGGACGACCGGCGCCTGGTCATCAAGGACTACTTCCGCGACCACTCGTCGTGGCACCTCGACCAGGCGATCGAGGCGCTGGCCACCTGCACCACCGAGGACCTCCTCGACCTCAAGAAAGTCGCCGCCGTGCTGCACCTGCCGCCCGAGGCCGCCGAGCTGGAGGCGACCCTTCAGCCCCGCGGCTACCGGTTGCTGTCGAAGATCCCGCGACTGCCCGAGAGCGTGGTGGCGCGCATCGTGAACCGCTTCGGGAACCTGCAGAAGATCCTGCGGGCCACCCTGGAGGACCTGGACGATGTGGAAGGCGTCGGCAGCAGCCGGGCCCGGGCCATCAAGGACGGCTTGGCCCGCTTGGCCGAGACCTCGATCCTCGACCGCTACAGCTGATGCGGGTCCAGCTCTCCTCGGGCACCGCCGCCGAGGTGGCGCTGCCTCCGGGGGGAGAGGTGCTGCGAGGGGTCGTCATCGCCACGGACGCCATGGGCCTGCGTCCCCTCTTCGACGACATGGTGGCCCGGCTGGCCGCCGACCACGGGTGGGCGGTATCTGCCGTGGAGCCGTTCCCCGGCCAGGAGAGCCTGCAGCTCGAGCAGCGCCAGGCGGCCCGCATCGATGCCCGCCGCCTCACCTCCGACCTGCTGCTCGCCGCCGACGACCTGCGGGAGCGGGGGGCGCGGGCAGATCGGGTAGCCGTCGTGGGGTTCTGCATGGGCGGCATGAACGCCTACCGCGCCGCTGGCACCGGTCGCTTCGATCGGGGCGTTTCGTTCTACGGGATGATCCGGCCCCCCGAGCCGTGGTCGGTGCCGGGCGACGACCCGCTCGATGCGCTGGCCCGACCCGGCTGCTGCCCGGTGCTGGCCATCTGCGGCGGCGCCGACCAGTTCACCCCTCCGGCTGACATCGAGGCCCTGCGTGCCGCTGGTGCCCACGTCACGGTACGGCTGTACCAGCAGGCCGAGCACGGCTTCGTCCACGATCCGGCCCGACCCGCCCACCGCCCCGACGACGCAGCCGACGCGTGGCGATGGGCCGTCGAGTTCCTCGCCTGAGCGGTCGGAAACCGCCGTCTCCACCCGCAAGGCGCGCCCTGGGTAGCACTGCGGGGGGATTGGCAGAAACGGGGCACGACCCGTACCCTGGGGATATCCCCCCCTCGTCTCATCTCTGGGAGAGCAATGCCCTTCGACGTCGGTGACAAGGTCGTCTACCCCCACCACGGCGCAGCCGTGATCGAGCGCAAGGAGAAGATGGAGGCGTTCGGGGAGACCCACGAGT
>JAHWJQ010000112.1 GCA_019348305.1 Actinomycetota bacterium | reverse complement strand
CAACGCCGCCGTGGACGACGTGCGGCGCCGGGTGCAACAAGAGGTGCTCGGCCACCGGGGGCGCAAGGGCGATCCGCTCTATGGCATCCGCCGCCTGCTGCTGGTCGGCGCCGAGCGCCTGGGCGAACGAGGCCGAGTCCGAATCGCCGCCGGCCTGGCTGCGGGCGACCGCTTCGACGAGGTCGGCGCCGCATGGACGGCCAAGGAGCTCCTTCGGGCCGTGTACGCCGCCGACGACGTGCTCGCTGCCCGGCGGGCACTGGTGGCGTTCTACGAGTGGTGCGCCGAGGTGCAGGTCCCCGAAGTCACTCGCCTGGCCAAGACCGTCTCCGCCTGGGAGCACGAGGTGCTCGCCTACCACACCACCGGGCTGTCGAACGGACCCACCGAGGCCGTGAACCTGCTCATCGAGAAGGTCCGCAGAATCGGCCATGGATTCCGCAACTTCGACAACTATCGGCTCCGGCTCCTTCTGCGCTGTGGGGTGACATGGCACACTCGGACCTGCTTACTGCTCGGTTCTCACGATTTCGGTGCCTCGAATATGGGCTCATACCAGTCCGTGGCGTCGCCGCGCCCCGGGGTGTCGCTACCCCGCCGATTCCGTCATGCTTCGCCGTCATGCGCCCGGTGACTTCCATCCAGCCCTTGCCGCCCCCGCGAGCACGAGCGTGACGACGGTCAGCCCCACGGCCGCACCGCGGTTTCCACAGCGGTAGGTCTCGTCAGATTCCTCGACCCGAGTCGACACTTGGGGCGAATCTGATGGTCCTCGATCGCTACGCCCGCCCGCAGCGGTGTCAGCCGGCGCGCCGATAGCGGTTCAGCATCCCTCGCAGCGTCTGTCCGAGCCTGGCCAGCGCGGGCATCCACTGCTCGAGATGCTGCTCCCCCTCCTCGGTGATGGCGTACACCCTCCGTGCCGGCCCCCGATCCGGAGTGCTCCAGTAGGAAGTGACGAGGCCTTCGTCGGCCATGGTGCGAAGCGAACGGTACAGCCGCTCCGGTGGTCGCCGGCGCCTCTAAGTCGAGCTCCGCCAAGCGCTTGAGGAGTTCATAGCCGTGGCTTTCCTGGTCCCGTAACAACAACAGCATGGCCGGCCGCAGGATCCCGCCTGAGGGGACTCCCTGGTGCTCGGCGCCCGCGGCTGGTGGGCTCACCGCAGCACAGCCGACACGCTGGGATGACGTGACCCACACCCCATGACCGCACTCCTTGTGTCGTCGTCTGTGGCCCGGCGCGCCAACGTCAGCTCGGGGTGGCCGCCGGAAGCTGCGCGTTCACTACAGGAGACCAACACCTACCGACGGGTATAGCCGCAGGCCGCTCCGGGATCAAGGAAGGCCAGACAGGGGTGGAAGTTCCCGTGGTCGTTTCGAGGATCGACAAGAGCAGACCCGGCTGAGGGCAGTTACGCCAACCCTGGCTTCGGTTCTTCATCAAAGCGGGTGGCAAAGAGGCCTTGGAGCGAGCGTTCGAGCATGGAGGGCACTCCGGGCTGTCTGACCAGCATCCCGCTCCGCACGTCCACCCAAAGCTCGAAGCCGCGATTTGCTGCGTGCAGCTCCCAGTTCTCGTTGAAGAAGTGGGTCTCGGGCATCCCCGTCGCTCCGAACCCAGCGGTGACCATCCCCCAATCCCGCACATTGGGGTAGCTGATGCCATGGCGGTGGAGGAAGGCGAGGGCGTCCGCCTCGGTGTCGCTCACGTTCACTCCGAGCACCACCAGGCCGTCGTGGCGGTGACGCTGCCAGATTTCCTCCAACTGGCGCGCCTCCTCCACGCAGGGCTCACACCACGAGCTCCAAAACGTCACGACCACGAGGTTGCCCTGCAGCTCGGCGGTGCCGTATTGGCCTGCGGCTCCCAGCCGAGGTAGGGCGAAGTCCGGGCCGGGAGATCCCGGAGCGGGTGAGTGCAACCCTCGGGCCGGCGGCGTCACGGCCAGCGCCAGCAGGATGAGCAAGGGGATCAGAGCGGCCAGGCCCACGATTGCGGCCATGCCCACGATTGCCGGCCACAGCTGGATTCGGGGGCGACGTCCTGGCGGGGCGAGAGGTTGGCCAGGCGCACGGGGCGGGTCGAGCGCGCCCAGTTGCCCGAGGCGCTCATCGATGGCGGCCTCGACCGCTCGTAGCGCGGCAACCTCGTCGGTCTTGCAGCGAGGCTGTTTGCGACAACAGCGGCATCCGCACCCACAGGGCTCGAGCGCCTTGGTCAGGAGCCAGGCGCTGCTGCACCCGCACGAGCAGGCCCCATCGACGGCGGCCGTCGGTACGACGTTGCCCATGGGGCGACGGTAAACTCTTGAGTTGGCTCTAAGGTCAAGCCGGTTGCCGGCTGGGTGGTAAGACCTCGGACCTAGCTCACGAGCCACACTGTCGGGCACCTAAGACCGAGGATGGACATCCCCGGTCCCTCAGGGGTGGATTCTGAACAAGTAGCCGGCTCGGGCGGAAACGAGGCGAGCGCGACGGAACATTTGGTTCGGCTACCTGGCGCCTGACGTACCCGCCGTCGTGTTGCTAGCCGCCGCCGCAGTGCTGGTATTCGTAACCCCCGGCGCCGGCGCTGCCTCGACGTCGTCCCGTGCAGCTGTCGCACCTCAAGCGCCGGTTGACTGGTGGATTACGGGCCCGAGCAAGCAGGTTGCCCCGCGCTGCTCGCCCCCGGTAGGGGACCCTGTTGACTTCCCATCTGTTCCGAAACAACGTAGGCACCGTCTCATCCTCCGGCCACCCATCCATAGACCAGTGCCAGGACCACCCCGTAGATGGCATGGCCCATCAAGATGCCGATCGGTGTCATCTGTCCCCACCGACTGCCGAGCATCCCGGGAGCCGCAACGCGTACCTCGCCGGCTCGCTCGGTGACCGTCGCGCCACCCGACAAACCGCGACTGGTCGCGTCCCGCTCCATGCGCGGGTGCACCGACGGCATCATCGGCATGGCCATGGCGCCGACGACGAGCCCGTGCACGAGCCCGATGACCATGCCGAGCCACCAGGCATCGTTGTCGAACACGGTGAACAACACCGTGTAGCCGAGGCCGAAGATCACGGTGCCCATAACGACGAAGTGCATCATCGGCCCGATGCCGGTGGCCGTCCTTCGGTTTCCCGACATCATCGATCCCATGACAAGGGGCATGGGCGGCATGTTCGTCATCCCGGCGGCCTTGGCGGCGTTCATCATCACGGTCATGACGACGGTCGCTGCCAACCCGGCGACCAACGCCGCCACGAGGTGGAACTCGACCATCACCGGTTCCTTCCGGATCGAGTGCCCTCCGGCTGGTGCAGGGCGTCGAATGCCGTCGCTGTTGCCCACCCGTAACACAGGTGGGGGATGATGTCGGCAGCCCAGCTCTTTGCCGGCCAGGTCCGAGGATCCGACACACCGAGGGCGGCGTACGGCGCCACGGTGCTCACCGTTGCTGCAGCGGCGAGTCCAACGCCGGCTACCGACCGAGGGATGCCACGCAGCGGGCCCGGGCGTAGGAGGCCGTAGACCCCGCCCACGCCGAACCCGGCGGCGTAGCCGAGCAATGCGCCGATGGCTTCCCGGCGGGCCGAGGCCTTGTCACTGTCGCCGCCTTCGGCGGCGAGCGGGATGTCGGCGAGATCGGCCATCTTGCCTGCGGTGTCGGCGGGAACGCTGCTCGATGGCCGGCCGCGCACCGCCATGTCCAGGTACGTCAGCGTGTTGAGTACGGCGGTGCCGATGGCTCCCGCCGCCACTCCTCGAAGCAAGCTGGCCATGAGGAGTGCCTCCTTCTGGCAAGGGACAAGCAGACGGTTGGCTTCGGATCCAGCCAGCGCGCCCGCCGATGCAGACGCGCTCGTTCCAGGGTGTCCGCTGTGGCGATCACGTCGAGCGGAGCTTGCGGCCGCTGCCGAAGTTCGGGCAGGCGATAACGGCTTCACCGGCCAGCGCCAGCCCCACCTCCTTGGTGTCCTCCGGCGACTTAACCGGCGGCGCCCGCCAGCTGACGACAGGAGTTGGCAACCCGCCGGCACGCCTCCGCGCACTGGCGCATGTAGTCGTCGTCGAACTTCTCGCACTCCGACGCACAAGCATCGCAGGCGTCGGCGCACACGCGGCAGAGCTCGGCGTAGTAGCGCGACTCGCGGGCGAGGAGCGGGACGCAGGCGGCGCACAGATCGGCGCAGTCGAGGCAGAGCTTGATGCACTCGACCATGGCCTGGTCGGCGTTGCTGATGCACTGGTTGGCGCAGGCTTCACATTTCGCCACGCAGTCGTTGCAGGCGTCGATGCAGTCCTTGGTCCGCTCGGGGACGAGGGTGGTTGCCATCGCTGGTTCCTCTTTCCTTGTCGGGGGCAGTGCAGTGACTTTGGCGCCTAGCCACGGAGGACCGGCGTCGCTCCAGTATCGACGTTCCAGTCCAGTGGCAGGTCAAGACGAAGGAGCAGAAATTTCTGGATTCACCATCCGTGAGTACCGACTGCGATGACAGCGACGAGCGCGCCGTCCTCGGCACACGAGGCCAAGTGCGACGGTCATCGTGGTACGGAGGCCGCCTGGCCGGGATCCAGGCAGGTGCCCGTAGCGCTCAGCGTAGGCCACCAGCCTGACCGCCCCGCCGAACAATGGTGTAGTGGATGGTCTGGGCGACGATCCGGCCGTCCCGGATCACGTAGGAGTCGGCGCCGTCGTCGATCCTTCCGGCCGGCGACTCGGCGCTCCACTCGAGGAAGCCGACGTCCCTGGCGACGAGGGTGGTGCGGTAGTGGAACGATGCCTGAGGAAGCTCGCTCCGCAGGGTCTCGGCCACGGTGCGAACGCCGTCGTGGCCCTCGAAGACGCCTTTCTCGCACAGCAGGACGACGTCGTCGGCGTAGTTGCGGGCGAGGTCGTCTTCGATGGTGCCGTGGGTGGACTGGCGGAGGTGGTCGTGAAGCACATCACTGGTGGTCCGTTGCGACGGCAATCCTTGCTCCTTGGGTGGTCCGATTGCGGAAGGACCGCACCTCCTCGAGGCAGCGGCCGGGGTTGACGAGAGGTTCGTCGTGATCCGTGCCGGGCCACACGGAGACCGATAGGCACGAATGCTCCCGGGCCAGCTCGTGCAGGAACGCGATGTCTGCGACGCGGTCGTCGGCGCCGACGACGAGGTGGACCGGCACGGTGATGGCGGGGAGCCAAGCAGGCGCGTCAGAGGCCAGGACGACCCTCCGCAGGGTGCCGTGGTACGACGCCCACGAGTATCGAACGCCATCGCGGGCAATCGGGGCGGGCAGATCGGCACGAACGACTTGCGCCACACGGGCGGCGGCCTCCGGCTGGGTGCAGCACACCCAGGCGCAGAGCCGCCGGGACAACCGCGTGTCGGTGGCGAACAGGCGCGCCAGCAGTCCCAGGCTGGCCATCCGCTGACGAGCGATTTGGCGGTCCCGGTACAGCGGTGGGCCGAAGCCGACGACGCCAGCCACCAGACGCGGATGGCGGGCGGCGAGGCGGAGCGCGACGAGGCAACCGGTCGAGTGGGCCACGAGCAGCGCCGGTCGGTTGACGCCGAGCTCGGTGAGAGTGGCGGCAAGGGCATCGGCGTGGTCGTCGGGGCCGTAGTCGACGTCGGGCCGGGGCGAGGCTCCGAAGCCGAGGAGGTCCGGCACCACCAGCAGCGCATCGTCGCCCAGTGCGTTGTACCGCTCGCCCCAGTACAGGTTCGAAGCCGACAGCCCGTGGACGAGCACAACGGTGTCCTCGCCACCGCCTACCACGCGGGCGTGGAGTGTGCCGAGGTGCGAGCGACCACCGGGCTGTGCCCAGTCGAGGCGGGCCCGCATCCGAAGCACTCGCAGGAGCCAGCAGATGACCGCGCCGGCCACCAACGCCGCGGCGTGGCCGAGGCGGCCAGCGCGGCGCTGCACAGGGTCGTTCTGCGTCGCCTTCGAGGGCGACGGGGAGCGCTCGGCGCTGCCACGGAGCCCGACCACGGGTCTACACCGCATCCGTGTGCACCCGCTGGGGCGTCGGCGGGGACTGCGCTCGCTCGTCCCGGAACAACCACAGGCCGATCAGGGCGAGCGCTGCTTCGCAGGTGGTGAAGATCCCGAGCGCCGCCGAGAATCCTAGGGTGAGCGCTTCTCCAAAGAGGAAGACGCCGAGGCCGAAGCCGGTGAACAAGATGAACACGTTCAGACCCATGACTTGACCGCTGCGCTGCGGCCCGCCGATGGCGGTGACCATGCCGGCGAGCAGCGGTTGGGTGAGGTCGTAGCCGAGGGAGACGACGAGAACGGCCAGCGCAGCGGGGACGACACCGACGTGGGGAATCAGCGCCGCCGCGCCGACGGCACCCACGGCGAGGCCGACGGGGAGCAGGTGCTGCCGGCCGTGGCGGTCGGCGGCGCGGCCGATGGCGGGCCCCTTTATCGAGGCCGCTCAACCCCGCTACGAAGTGGCGGCTGGTCCCAGAACGCGATCGAAGACCGCACCCGTGGCCATCACCTGTACGAACTTGTCGACGACGTCAACCACGAGATCCTGGCGCGACCACTTCAACGGATTGGTGAGGCCGAGTGCAGTGGGCGTGAGGAGATCATTTGTGTAGATGACCGCGAATGTGGTGGCCACGGCCCGCACACCGCGTAGGCCAGCATAAGCAGCGACACCGTAGGCCGCACCCCACATGGCACCGAGCGAGAAGTGCAACGCGTAGTTCAACCGCTTGAGCCCCTCGTCACTGCTCGGGTTCACTGGCAGAAGCTTTTGACCCTACTTCGCCGGCGCATAGCTGTCCTCGCGTCCGGTGATCGGCATCTCCACGAACTTCTGGAAACCCGTCATCA
>JAHWJQ010000111.1 GCA_019348305.1 Actinomycetota bacterium | reverse complement strand
GACGCCGTACGGTGCGCCAAGCTGGCCCTCGACCGGGGCATCGGCGGACCGCTCCTGGGTCCCTCGGCCTACTTCATGAAGTCGCCTCCGGTGCAGTACACCGACGACGAAGCGAGGCGCATGGTGGAGGCCTTCGCCGCCGGCGCCTGATCACCCACCTCGGCGGGCCCGCAGCGAGAACAGCAGGGGCAGCGCCGGCATCGTGGGCGGCAGCCTCCACCACCCGTCTGGGCCCCGCGTCATGAACGGCAGCTGCTGGTAGATCGTGCGGTCGTGCTCGTGGAGGAACTCGAGCACCAGCCCGGCGTCGATGAGCGCGGTCACGATGTCACCCAAGCCGTGGTTCCACACGTACTCGGGGAGCTTGATCGGCGCGTCGTAGTCGGCATAGGTGCCCTCCTCCTCGAAGCGCAGCGGCTCGGCGCCGGTCCAGTACGGGTAGCCGATGCGCAGCTCGCGGATCCCCGGCTCGTCCGACAGCGTCATGGCCGCCGGGTGCATCTCCACGACATAGAGGAAGCCGCCCGGACGGACGAACGATGCGGCCACCTCCGCCCACCGGGCGATGTCGGGCAGCCAGCACAGCGCGCCGTAGGACGTGAAGACGACGTCGAAGGTCTCGTCCAGGACCTGGGGCAGGCAGGAGATCTCGCTCTCGACGAAGCGGGCCTCGATGCCCACCTCCGCCGCCAGCCGTCGGGCCTCCGTGACGGCTACTGACGAGAAGTCCACCCCTGTGACCCGGGCGCCGCGGCGGGCCCACGACAACGTGTCCATCCCGAAATGGCACTGCAGGTGCAGCAACGTGCGACCGGCCACCTCGCCAACCTCGTCCACCTCGACGTCGTGGAGGGAGCTGCGACCCGAGCGGAACCCGTCGACGTCGTAGAACGTCGAGCGCACGTGGACCGGGGTGCGGGCGTCCCAGAGGCAGCGGTTGGCGGCAACGGGATCGACGTTTTCCCGCTCGGCGCCCGCCATCACCCCGGCTGCTCCAACTCCACCACGAGCGCCCTGTGATCGGAACAGGCGGTGGCCACCACCTTCGTGTCGACGGGGGTGAGGCCGGCGGTGGCGAGGTGGTCGATGCGGATGCGGGGCTCGGGGGCCGGGAAGGTGGGCTCTCCGTCGACGAGGGTGAGCCCGGCAGCCTCCACCACGGGCGCGACCTCCTCCGGCAGCAGGTTGAGATCGCCCAGCAGCACGAGCGGAGGCGGGCGGCGGACGAGCGCGTCGACCACCGCGGCCAGCTGGTCGTGGACCTCGGGCCGGTGTATCGACAGGTGGGTGACGGCCACCGACAGCGCGACGCCATCGAGGTCGACGGTGGCCAGGATGGCGGCCCGGGGCTCGTGGCGGTGGGCTGATTTGGGCAGCCGCAGCACCTCCACCTCCGAAATCGGGCCGCGGGCCAGCAGCGCGTTGCCGTACTTGCCGACACCCCTGACCCGGTGGGCCCGGCCGAACACCACCTCCATGCCGGTGGCCAGAGCCACTGCGGCGGGCTGGTCGGCCCGGGCCGAGCGGGGCACGCCCACGTCCACCTCCTGCAGGGCGAGCAGGTCGGCGTCGAAGCTGGCGGTGCAGCGGCCCAGCTGCTCGACGTCCACAACGCCGCTGCCGTCACCCCGCTGGCCGTGGAGAATGTTGAAGGTCACTGCCCTAATACGGCGCACGGTGCCCCATACTGCCTACTCTCGGGGCGTGAGCCCGTCCGGAGCCAACGCTGCCGCGTGGGACCGGCACGCCGCCGCCTACCAGCAGGGCGCGGCGCTGCCGACCGATGTAGCCCACTACGGCCCCGACATGCCCACCGAGGCCGACCTGCGCCTGCTCGGCGGCCTCCAGGGCAAGCGGGTGCTCGAGTTGGGATGCGGAGGGGCGCAGTGCTCCATCGCCTTCGCCAAGCAGGGCGCGGTGGCCATGGGGGTCGACTTCTCCGCCGAGCAGCTGGCCTTCGCCAAGCGCTTGTGCGAGCGGGAGGGGGTGCGGGTCGAGCTGCACCACAGCGACCTCGCCGACCTCGCCTTCGTACGGGCCGAGTCGATCGACCTGGTCTTTTCGGCCTACGCCTTCGGCTACGTGGAGGACCTCAACCGCGTCTTCCGCCAGGTGCACCGGGTGCTCAAGCGAGGGGCGCCGCTGGTGTTCAGCCTCCCCCACCCCGCCTACGACATGATCGACGACGACCACCCAGAGGCCCCGTTGCTCATCCGGCGCTCGTACTTCGACCGCACGCCCATCGACTACGAGTGGAACGGCATCGGGTTCACCGACTACCACCACACGATCTCCGAGCTCTACATGGGCCTGACCCGCGCCGGCTACCGCGTCGACGTCTTGCTCGAGCCCGAGCCCACGCCGAGCGGGCCCCGCAGCATCTTCTGGCGGGAGGCCTTCCGCTACGTCCCCCGCACCCTCGTCGTGCGGGCCCGCAAGGAAGGGATATGACGGCACCGACCCTCGACCGGGTGCGGGCGCTGGCGCCGGCAATCGCCAAGCGGGCCGAGGAGGTGGAGGAGGCTCGCCGGCTGCCCCTGGACCTGCTCGACCAACTGATCGACGCTGGCTGTTTCCGGATGGGGCTTCCCCGGGCCTACGGAGGAGAGGAGCTGAGCATCGTCGAGATCCTCCGGGTCATCGAGGAGCTCGCTCGGGCCGACGGCTCGGTGGGGTGGACGGCGATGATCGGGGCCACCACCTCGGAGCTGTTCGCCTTCCTGCCAAAACAGCGCTTCGACGCTCTCTACGCCTCGGGGCCCGACCTGATCGGCGGGGGAACCTTCGCTCCCAAAGGAATCGCGGTTCCCGTCGACGGCGGCTACCAGGCGAGCGGCCGGTGGCCCTTCGCCAGTGGGAGCGAGCACTGCAGCTGGCTGATGGCACACTGCCTGGTGCTCGGGCCGGGCGGCTCTCCCGAGCCCGGGCCCAACGGGATCCCGCGCCTGCGGGCCGTGGTCCTTCCGGCCCAGGAGTTCACCATTGTCGACACCTGGCACGTCAGCGGCCTTCGGGGAACCGGCAGCCACGACCTGGTCCTCGAGAACGCCTTCGTCCCCCACGACCAGACCATGGACATCTTCGGCCCGTCCCAGCTATCCGAGCCGCTGTTCCAGATCCCCCTGCTCGGCAAGTTCGCCCTCTACGTCGCCGCGGTGGGCGTGGGGATCGCGTCGGGTGCCCTCGAGGAGGTGTCGGCGCTGGCCGCAAGCGGGAAGCGCCCGGCCTTCGCTCCGCAGCGGATCGCGGAGAACCCGCTGTTCCAGCACCGCCTCGGCCAGGCCGATGCCGACCTGCGGGCAGCCACGGCACTGCTGCACGCCGAGGCCGAGACAGCCTGGGCGGCCGCCGTCGAGGGCCGCCAGCTGCCCCCCGTGGCGCGGGCACGCCTTCGGGCTACCGGCGCCCACGTGGCCCAGCTGGCGGCATCGGTGGTCGACACGACCTACAACCTCGGCGGGGGAACCGCGCTCTACAACTCCTGCCCCCTCCAGCGCCGCCTCCGCGACATCCACGCCCTCACCCAGCACGCCGGCGTCGCCCAGAGCTCCTATGCCGCCGTCGGCGCCGCGCTGGCCGGCGAGGACATCACCAAGATGATGATCTAGCCGAAATTCGACAGCACCGTGGGCCGGCCCGGGTCGCCGCCCCGCTTCGACCGGTAGGTGGGCTGGCCGACGGCGGTGGCCAGCATGGGCCAGTTGGAGGTGGCGAACGCCCGGCGGACCTCCTCGTCGAAGAAGGTGAGCCCGGTGGCCCCGAAGCCGAGGGCGTAGGCACCGAGGTGAAGACGGCCCTCGATCACTCCGGCCTCCAGCTGCGCGCAGCGGTAGCCGCGGTCGCCCAGCGTCGCCGTCACCGCCTCGAGGTCGGCTCCCGTGAAAACGGTGTAGGCGCCGGCGCCGCCCAGGTCCTGGTCGAGGGTGAGGAACCGGCCCAGCGCCCGGGAGTCCTGGCGCGCCTCGACAAGCTCTATCCGCCCTTCTCGGGGCGAGTGGTAGCTCCCGGGGTCGAAGCCGTCCACGGCGTGCACGAGCAGGTGGTGGCCGACCAACGAGGCGCCCGGGGGAGTGAAATCGGCGTTGAGGGGGGCCGCCGCTGCCGCCAGCACCTCGGTCAGCACCCTGGTGGGAACCGTCGCCGCGGGGTCGAAGTCGCGGCTGGAACCGCGGCGGCGTACGACCTCGCCCAGCGGTTGGCCGAAGCAGACGTCGGCTGGAGCAGGAGCCTGGGGCGCAGCGGCCCGCCACGCCTCGACCGCCGCCTGGTCGGCGAGATCGCCGGCCCGCTGTGCCGCCGTGATGAGCGGGAACTCCACCGGGCGCTCGGCCAGGAAGCCCCGCCGGGCAGGGTGCCCGGCGAGCGGGGACACCGGCGGGTCACCCTCGCCGAGCACGACCATGGCCAGGGCGAACTCGTTCACGCCGTCGGCGCCCACGACAGCGGCGACCTCGGAGTCGACGAACCCCAGCCGCAGCCGGGCGTCGCCGGCGGCGGCCGCCAGCAGGTGGCTCAGCATCGTTCCGGCATCCCAGTACAGATGGCGGAACCCGCGCTCGGCGTACTTCCAGCCAGTGCGCCAGGGCACCCCCGTGAGCACGACGGTGGTGGGGCCGGCCCCGACCCGGCCAACCGCGCTCAGCGCGTGCTGCACCGGTTCGTAGTGAAGGACCCGGCCCTCGTGCAGCACGTACACCTCGACGGGGCTGAGGTTGCCGGCCGACCCGGCCGCCCGGAAGTAGAGGCGCCCGAAGCCGGGGTGGTCCTTGACCCGGACCACGCCGGCGCTCAGGAAGAGCAGGTCGTCGAGCGCGGGCGGGACGGGTTCGGCGGCGAGCCCCGGGTAGGTCTTGAACGGCGGGGGCTTGCGGTTCGGCTCCATGGGGCGGAAGCCCTGTACCGTCCTCGGGTCGTCACGGCGCCCCAGGCGGCCCGGCACGTGAACCGTGAGGCGGTGGTACTCGAGGGCCCCGACCTTCATGCCTGGCGGGCGGCCCACCAGCTGCGCAACCTCTCCGCTGCCTCCTCCTCCGCCAGTGGCCCTTCCTCCAGGCGCAGCTCGAGCAGGTACGCCAGTGCCTGGCCGACCACCGGGCCGGGACCCACGCCCAGAAGCTCCATGACCCGCCGCCCGTCGAGGTCCGGCCGGATGGCCTCGAGCTCCTCGCGCTGGCGCAGCCGGGCGATGTCGGCAACGAGCGCGTCCATCCGCCGCGCCAGCTCCTCGGCGCGGCGCTGGTTGCGCGTCGTGCAGTCGCAGCGGGTGAGCTCGTTGAGCCGGTCGAGCAGCGGCCCGGCATCTCTCACGTACCGGCGCAGCGCGCTGTCGCTCCACCCCATCTTGTAGGTGTGAAAGCGCAGGTGGAGCTCGACCAGCCGGCTCACCGCCTCGATGTCCTCGGTGGGGTAGCGCAGCGCCCGCATCCGGTCGCGGGTCATCCGAGCCCCCACCACCTCGTGATGGTGGAACGAGACGCCGCCGGGACCGATCGAGCGGGTCTTGGGCTTGCCGACGTCGTGGAAGAGCGCCGCCAGCCGCACGATCCTGTCCGGGCTCGTCTTGTCGACCACGGCGATGGTGTGGGCCAGGACGTCCTTGTGGCGATGGACGGGGTCCTGCTCGAGACGCAGCGCCGGCAACTCGGGCAGGAACTCCTCGGCCAACCCGGTCCGGGTGAGGAACCACAGGCCCTCGCCCGGCTGGTCGACCACCATGAGCTTGTCCAGCTCGTCGCGGATCCGCTCGGCGGACACGATCTCGAGTCGGGGGTGGAGCCGCTCCACGGCCTCCACCAGCTCGTCGTCAGGGCGAAGCCGGTAGCCGGCGATGAAGCGGGCCGCCCTCAGCATCCGGAGCGGGTCGTCGTTGAACGATTCCTCGGGAGACAGCGGTGTCCGCAAACGGCCAGCGGCGAGGTCACCGGCCCCTGCGAAGGGGTCGATGAGCCGGAGGTCGCCGGTCAGCTCCAGCGCCATGGCGTTGACCGTGAAGTCCCTGCGCGACAGGTCGGCTTCCACCGAGCCGCTGAAGGCGACCTCCGGCCGGCGGGAATCAGGGACGTAGGCGTCGGCCCGGTGGGTGGTCACCTCATAGGACCGCCCCCCGTGCTTCATCCCGATGGTCCCGAACCGCTTGCCCTGCAACCACACCGCATCGGCCCACGGGCGCACGAGACGCTCGATGTCGTCGGGAAGCGCGTCGGTGGTGAAGTCGAGATCCTGCTGCTCGGTGAGCCGACCCAACAGGAGGTCCCGCACCACGCCGCCGACGAGATAGAGGCGGAAGCCGGCGCCCGCGAACCGCTCGGCCAGAGGCCGCGTCTCGTCGACCAGGGGTTGCAGGCGCTCGGGGACCACGCCGGCGAGGGTATCCGCGGCGCCTGAGACTCAACTCAAAAGTTGGTGGCCAGCCCCTCCTGCTGCAGCTGCAAGCGGAAGTCGTGGGGGTGCGAGCAGACGGCCAGCGCGTCCCGCAGTGCCACCAGACCGTTCTTGTAGAGGCTGAAGAGGCTCTGGTCGAAGGTCTGCATCCCGTAGTACTCGCCCTCGGCGATGACCTCTTCGATCGTGTTCTGGGCTTCCGGGTCGACGATGCGGTCGAAGACCCTGCCCGTCATCACCAGCACCTCGGTGGTGGGGATGCGCCCGCTGCCGTCGGCCCGCTCCAAGAGGCGCTGTGAGACCACCCCCCTCAACGACGACGCGAGGGTGAGGCGGATCTGCTTCTGCTGGAAGGGCGGGAAGAAGTCGACGATGCGGTTCACCGTCTCGGCGGCGTTGGTGGTGTGCAGCGTCGAGATGACCAGGTGGCCCGTCTCGGCGGCCGAAAGAGCCGCCCAAACGGTCTCCGGATCACGCATCTCGCCGATGAAGATCACGTCTGGGTCCTGGCGCAGCACCCGCCTCATGGCCGAGGCGTAGTCCGCGGTGTCGGTGCCGATTTC
>JAHWJQ010000110.1 GCA_019348305.1 Actinomycetota bacterium | reverse complement strand
TCCGATCTTGGCCACCACCTCGCACTCGGGCTGGGGCGGGCGGGGCGACGCACCCAGGTCGACCACCACCGACCCCTCCCCGTCGTCGTCGAGAACCACCCCGGTGAGGCACTCGTTGCCTCCCGTGCTCAGCTCGATCAGCGCCACCTGCCCCGGCGCCGGCTTCCAGGCGAACGGCATTGGATCCTCCAGCCACGCTGCGTCGCGTCCATCCTACCCACAGGGGTCAGGGCCCGTATCACGGGATCCCCCGGCTCATCCCCACCACCCCCGGGGCCGTAACGTCGACACCCATGACGATCCACGACCGCCCGTTCGGCCGGTACTTCGAGGACTTCGAGGTCGGCGACGTCTACAAGCACTGGCCGGGCAAGACCATCACCGAATACGACGACCACCTGTTCTGCATGATCACGATGAACCACCACCCCGTGCACACCAACGCCTGGTTCGCCGAGCACGAGACGGTGCAGGGCAAGAACGTGGTCGTGGGGAACCTCGTGTACTCCCTCGTGCTCGGCATGAGCGTCCCCGACGTGTCGGGCAAGGCGATCGCGAACCTGGAGATCGAGTCGCTGCGGCACGTGGCGCCGACCTTCCACGGCGACACCATCTACGCCGAGACCCGGGTCGTCGACAAGCGGGAGTCGGCGTCCAAGGCCGACCGGGGGGTGGTGAAGGTCGAGACAAAGGCCTTCAACCAGCACGGTGACGAAGTCTGCTCTTTCACCCGCAAGGTGATGGTCTGGAAGTCCGAGAGCGCGCCGCCGCGGCGGCGCCCCTACGGCGAGGACGTCTGGTCCTGACGCGGCGCCGCCGGTTGGTGGTGGTCGGCCTCGGGCTGCCGGCGGCGGCCGTCGGGCTGCTGGTTGCCGAGGCGCTGCTGGCGCGCCAAGGTCCCCGGCTCGCTCCCCGGACGCTCGAGTACCCGGGGGAGGCGGAGGTGACCGCCGTGTGGTTGGGCGACTCGACGGCGGTGGGAGTGGGGGCGGAGACGGGGGACGGCACCGTCGCCACGATGGTGGCCCGGGCCAGGGGCGAGCGGGTGGTGATGCTCGCGGAGTCGGGGGCCACGGTGGGCGAAGTGCTGGACGACCAACTCGCCGGCGTCGCCGCTCACGATCCCGACGTGGTGTACGTGAGCGTTGGTGCCAACGACGTCACCGGTCTCACGTCGGCCGAGGACTTCCGCCGGGACTACAGCCGCCTGCTCGACGCGCTGGCTGGGCCGGGGGCCCGAGCGGCCCCTCAGAGCGGGGAGCACAGGGCCGGAGCGGCCCCTCAGAGCGGGGAGCACAGCTTGCGGGTCGTCGCTCTGGGGGTTCCCGACATGGGGGCGCCGCCCCGCCTCCGCCAGCCGCTGCGGGCGCTGGCCGGGCTGCGAGGTCGCCAGCTCGACGGGGTGATCCGCGAGGTGACCCGCGCGTACCCCAACGTCACCTACGTCGACATCGCCGGTCCGACGGGCGGGCCGTTCCGCCGTCACCCGCGGCGGTACTTCTCCCCCGACCACTACCACCCCAGCGCGGCTGGCTACGACTTGTGGGCCGACGCCGTGCTGGCCACCGCCGGCCGGTGACCCTGGTGCCGTCGGCGCCGGTGCTGGCGCCGCTGCAGGAGGCGCTTTTGCGCTGGGCCACGGAGGGGCGGCGGGACCTTCCCTGGCGGCGGACCAGGGACCCCTGGGCGGTACTGGTGAGCGAGCTCATGCTGCAACAGACCCAGGTGGCCCGGGTGGTGCCGAGGTACGAGGCCTTCCTGACGCGCTTCCCCTCGGCGGCCGCCTGTGCCGCCGCGCCGGCCGGGGAGGTGCTACGGCTCTGGTCGGGCCTGGGCTACAACAGCCGCGCCCTCAACCTCCACCGCGCCGCGGTCGCGTGTGTGCAGCACCACGGTGGGCAACTGCCGCTCGCCCTCGACACGCTGCGCGAGCTGCCGGGCGTCGGGCCCTACACGGCCCGGGCGGTGATGGCCTTCGCCCACGAGCGTGACGTCGGGGTGGTCGACACCAACGCCGCCCGGGTGCTGGCCCGCCTGGCCGGACGACGGCTGCGGCTGAAGGAGGCCCAGCAGGCGGCCGACGCCCTGGTGCCGGGCGGGGCCGGCTGGGCCTGGAACCAGGCCATGCTCGACCTCGGCGCCAACGTCTGCACCAAGCGGGCGCCGGCGTGCGGCGCCTGCCCCCTGCGCCCCCACTGCGGCTGGGCCGGCGCCGGCCACGCCCCTCCCGACCCGGCCACCGGGTCGGCGGCGACAGGCCGGCGCCAGTCGCGCTTCGCCGGCTCCGATCGCCAGGGCCGGGGGCGCCTGGTCGAGTCGTTGCGGGCAGGACCGGTGGCGCCGGCCGACCTCCCCCAGGTCATGGGCTGGGCCGCCGACCCCGTCCGGGCCCGACGGGTGGCCGCCGCCCTCGTGGCCGACGGTCTCGCCGTGCAGGGACCCGACGGCGCCCTCCGGCTCCCCTGAGCCGACAACCGTGCCGTTCCCCAGAACCTGAAAAGTCAAGGGTCGGCCGGGCATTGCCGAACTAGACACGTGGCTCATCCCCTGCTTGACGACCTGCTGCGGGCCCTGGCCGAGGCCGACGGTTCCGACCTCCACGTGAAGGTCGGCTCGCCTCCCCGCATCCGTGTGAACGGCGCGCTTGTGCGCCTCGAGAATGCGCCACCGGTGACCCCGGACCTGACCGCGGAGATGGCCGGCGCCATCATGCGGCCCGAGGTGGCCGAGCAGTTCGAGGAGCGCAACGACACCGACTTCGCCTACGCGGTGCCCCAGCTGGGCCGGTTCCGCGTCAACGCCTTCCGCCAGCGGGGGACCGTCGGCATGATCTTCCGCCGGGTCCGCACCTCGGCGGCGTCCTTCGACGAGCTTGGCCTGCCCGAGGTGGTGGGCCGGCTGGCGTCGGAGAACCGCGGTTTGGTCCTGGTCACCGGGCCGACCGGCTCGGGCAAGACCACCACCCTGGCCGCCATGATCGACTACATCAACGACAACCGCGAGTGTCACATCGTGACCATCGAGGACCCCATCGAGGTCCTGCACCGGGACAAGATGTCGTCGATCAACCAGCGCGAGATCGGCTTCGACACCAATGACTTCGCGTCCGCCATGCGGGCCGCCATGCGCCAGGACCCCGACGTCATCCTCGTGGGTGAGATGCGCGACCAGGAGACGGTGGCCGCCGCGCTGAGCGCGGCCGAGACCGGTCACCTGGTCTTTTCCACGCTGCACACCATCGACGCCACCGAGACGGTGAACCGCATCGTCGACTTCTTCCCGCCCCACCAGCAGCACCAGATCCGAGTGGCCCTGGCCGGGGCCGTCCGGGGGACGATCTGCCAGCGCCTGGTCCAGACCGCCGACGGCAAGGGGCGGGTCGCCGCTCTCGAGGTGATGGTGGCCAACGGCCGCATCCAGAACTGCATCGTCGACCCCAGCCGGGGCGGCGACATGCACGAGATCATCGCCGACGGCGAGTACTACGGGATGCAGACCTTCGACCAGTCCCTGGTCAAGCTGTACGAGCGGGGCATGATCGACATGCGGGGGGCGATGACGGCCGCCACCAACCCCCACGACCTCAAGGTCATGCTGCAACAGCGGGGTCTGGTCGCCGCCACCAGCCGCTGACCCGGGACTGCCCGATGCGGTAGACCTGCGCGGTGTTCGACGACTCGGAAGCCACCGGCGCGTCGGCCTTCGACATCGCCCACTTCCGCCAGGTGATGGGGCGGTTCTGCACGGGCGTCACCATCGTCACCGCGGTAGAGGCGGGCGATCCCGTGGGCTTCACCGTGCAGTCGTTCACCTCCGTCTCGCTCGATCCCCCCCTCATCAGCTTCTGCCCGGGCAAGACGGTGGCCAGTTGGGCCCGCATCCGCGCCGCTGGGACCTTCTGCGTCAACATCCTGAGCGAAAAGCAGGAGGCGCTGTGCCGCACCTTCGCCAGCAAGGGCCGGGACAAGTTCCGCGGGGTCGGGTGGCACCCCGGGCCAGCGACCGGCGCCCCTGTTCTCGACGGCGTCATCGCCTGGGTCGAGGCCGAGATCGTGGCTGAGCACGAGGCCGGCGACCACCTGATCGTCGTCGGCCGCGTCGTCGACCTCGACAGCGACGGTGGCCCGCCGCTGCTCTTCTACCGGGGCGGCTTCGGCCGCTTCGAGCCCTAGGCCGCTGTGCTGGTCGAGCCTCTGCCCATCGCCGGCGCCTACCTCTTCACGCCGGTGCAGCACGCCGACGACAGGGGGGTGTTCCTCGAGTGGTACCGCGCCGACGTGCTCCAGGCGGCCACCGGCCGGTCGCTGCCGCTGGCCCAGGCCAACAACTCGATATCCCGCCGGGGCGTGGTGCGGGGCATCCACTACGCCGATGTGCCGCCTGGTCAGGCCAAGTTCGTCTACTGCCCCCACGGCGCCGTGCTCGACGTGGTCGTCGACGTCCGTGTGGGCTCGCCCACCTTCGGCACCTGGACCTCGGTTCGTCTCGACGACGTCGAGCGGAGGGCCGTGTACCTGGCCGAGGGGCTCGGCCACGGGTTCGAGGCCCTCACCGACAGCGCCTCGATCACCTACCTGTGCTCGACGCCCTACGCCCCCGGGCATGAGCACAGCGTGCAGGCCCTCGACCCGGCCCTGGGCATCGGCTGGACCACCGCCGCCCCCATCCTGGCCCCCCGTGACGAGGCTGCACCGACACTGGCCGAAGCCGAGGCCGCCGGCGTGCTCCCGCGCTGGTCCGACTGCCTGGGTTGGTACGACGAGACCGGTCAGACGGTGGCGAGGTAGTCGCGCACCGCCTGTGCCCCCACCAGCCGGGCCTGCACCTCGCCGCCGGCGTCGGCCAAAAGGACGGTCGGGGCGCTGCGGACGTGGAAGGCGTCGGCCAGATGGGGCTCTCGGGTGACGTCGACGGTAACCAGCCGCGCCCCCGGGTCGGCGCCGGCCAGACCTTCCTTCACCGGGCCGCAGCTAGCGCAGTAGGGGGTGGTGAAGACCACCCATGTCCGCTCCGCTCCGGCCAAGAGCGACGACGGCACCTGCGGGTGGGGCCGGCGTTCACGCTGCAGGCCGGCCCTCCAACTCAGGTACCAGCGGCGGCCGATCACCAGCGCCACCACCAGGACTGCGACGATCAGGATCTTCACGCCGTCACGCCACGAGCCGGGTGCCCCGCCGGCGGGCCAGGAGCAGGTAGATCTCGCACCCCACGCAGATGCCGGTCGTGGCGGCAAGCCCGGCCAGGGCCGCCACCATGAGGGCCAGCACCCAGCCGAGGATCGACGCGCCGGCTGCGAACGCAACCGTCGCCGCCACCAGGAACGCAACCCCGACGGCGGCGGCGAAGCGGGGCGGGCGGGGGTCTTCCAGCTCGGCCGGCGGGGCGAGGCGGGGACGGATGACCTCCGCGTACAACCGCAGGAACGGCCCGTAACGGGGCCCGAAGGCGGCCCCCAGGAACAACACGGCGGCGAAGGCCGGGACCACCGCCTTCACGTCGGCCAGGAACCCGACAACCAGCCCCACCGTCAACACCGCCTGGTTGAACCGCGGCCCCCGGGGGTCGATGGGTCGGGGAGCGTCCATAGCACCAGCGTAAACCCGATCACCTGGGTCGGGTATTCCACCCTCCAGGGCGCCCACTTTCCGTGGTTCACTTCCCGTACTGTCGAGTAACCCGGCAGTTGCACGAAAGGAAGGCGGGCATGGAGCTCAAGACCCTCGGCCAGTCGCAGGTGATCCGTTCGGCGGCCGACGTCGCCGTCGCCCGCGAGCTCGTGCGCAGCCGCCGCATCCGCCGGCTGCGCAACATCTTGGTCCCGATCGCCCTGTGGGCCCTGTTCCGGTTGGCCACCGGCAACCCCATCACCGTGCGGATGCCCGAGATCGGCCCGGAGGTGGCGCCGTTCCTCCCGGGGCTGGGCCTGATGGTGCTGTTGGCCCTGGTCCTGGTGGTGCCCCTTTTGGGTGCCGGACGATCGCCCCACGTGTTGTACCGCCCGAGCGAGATCGACGTCTGCCTCGACGACGTCAAGGGCAACGGCGTGCTGGTGGACGAAGTGGTGCGGACCGTCAACCTCTTCCTGGCCCACAAGACCTTCCGGGAGAAGATGGGGGGGACGGCGCGGCGGGCCATCCTCTTCGAGGGCCCTCCGGGGACGGGCAAGACCTACATGGCCAAGGCCATGGCCCGTGAGGCAGGCGTCCCCTACCTCTTCGTCTCCTCCTCGGCCTTCCAGTCGATGTACTACGGCCAGACCAACCGCAAGATCCGCTCCTACTTCAAGGCCTTGCGCAAGTTCGCCCGGGAAGAGGGTGGGGCCATCGGCTTCATCGAGGAGATCGACGCCATCGCGATGAGCCGCGGCGGGGTGGCGTCGGGGATGACCGGGCTGCCGACGGCCGGGCTGCCGGCGACCGGGCTGACGGTGTCCGGACGGCAGCTGCACGGCTGCCACGGCACGGCGGCGCTGCCGGCGTCGTACGCGTCGCTGACGGGCGGGTTCGCCCCGGTGACCTCCGCGTTCGCCAGCGAGGGCACCGGAGGGGTCGTCAACGAGCTCCTGGTGCAGCTGCAGTCCTTCGACGACCCGACCGGCAAGGACCGGCTGAAGGGCTGGTTCGTCGACCGGGTCAACCTGCTGCTCCCGCCGCACCGCCAGCTCCAGCGCCCCGCCGTGGTCCCCACCAACATCCTGCTGATCGCGGCCACCAACCGCGCGGACGGGCTCGACCCGGCGCTGCTGCGCCCGGGCCGCTTCGACCGCCGCATCACCTTCGAGGTGCCGGCCAAGGCAGGCCGGCGCACGCTCATCGACCACTTCCTCGAGACCAAGGCCCACACCCCCGAGCTGGACGACCCGGAGCTGCGCGACGCGCTCGCCTCGGTCACCCAGGCGTACACGCCGGTGATGATCGAGCACCTGCTCGACGAGGCGCTCGTCAACGCGGTCCGCCGCGGCGAGACCGCGCTGACCTACAAGGACAT
>JAHWJQ010000010.1 GCA_019348305.1 Actinomycetota bacterium | reverse complement strand
ACCAGGACGCCCGCTTCGCCGACAACCCGTTCGTGTCCGGGCCTCCGGGGCTGCGCTTCTACGCAGGTGCCCCCCTCAAGACGCCGGCCGGCTTCAACATCGGGACGCTCTGCGTGGGCGACGTCGTGGGGGGGGGGGGGGGGGGGGGGGGGGGGGGGGGGGGGGGGGGGGGGGGGGGGGGGGGGGGGGGGGGGGGGGGGGGGGGGGGGGGGGGGGGGGGGGGGGGCGGCCGCCGCGGGGCGGGGGGGGGGGGGGCGGGGGGCGGGCTGCGGGCCCGGCGGGGGGTGAAGCGCTGGAAGAACCACGTCTCGTCGAACGCCTCCTTCTGACCGTCGATCCAGCCGTAGCAGAGCGCTTCGTCCAGCGCCTCCGAGTAGGTGACGGAGGCGACGCCGGTTCCCTTCTTCGCGATCTTCAGCCGGATGCCGTTCGGCCGCGCGTGGTGCTTGTCGAGCCACGAGCGGAACGCCTCGGCCGAGCCGAACTCCATGAGGTCACCGGCTCTCGCACGGTCGAAGGCACACAGCAATCTTTATGCCGTCGATAGACCAAGGCGTGACTGACCGCCGGCTCGGGGGCACCTCGGCGACCGCCCGAGTTCCGGCGAAGTCGGGCTGCCGAAGCGCCAGATAATGCCCGCCCCGTAACCCGCACCCGCCCTTCCGTCGCCGACTCCCTATCGGCGCGTCACGGACTCGATCCCGACCTATAGGAGGCGGGGTAAATGCCGGTTCTTTTTGCCGCTCGTCGAGAAGCGCCTCTGCTGCTAGACGCTCCGATCGGGGATTACGGAGCGCCGACCGCGGGCCGGGCGCTCCTCGTGTCCCTACCGGTGACTTGCCTGTGTGCCGGTGTCGCCGCGGGAGGCGCCGGCGACGAACGCGGCCACGATGTAAGTTGCGAGCCTGTCCAGGGACTGACGAGCGCGGTCGTAGCGCATCGTGGTCCGGGGGTCGGCATGCGAGGCCGCTTCTTGGACATCGCGCAGCGGCACGCCAGCGTCGAGCGCCGCCGTGATAAAGGAGTGCCGGAGGCTGTGGGGGCCGATTCGCTTGGTGATACCGGCCTGCTTGGCCAAGCGGCGCACCATCCGCGCCGCGGCATCCCGGCGAAGGCGTCGGCCCAGGCTGTCGAGGAAGATCGGGCCGTCCAGGCGATCGCCGATCGCCAGGTCGACCGCCCTTGCCGTCCGGGGAGCCAGTGGGATGGTCACGGTCTTGCCGCCCTTGCGGTGCACAAGGAGCGTCCGGTGGCCCCGTTCGAGGCCCAGGTCTTCGATGTTGGCGCCGAGCGCTTCGGAGATCCGCAGGCCGTTGAGGGCGAGCAGCGATGCCAGGGCGTGGTCCTGGGGTGAGGCCAAGCCGGCTGCGACCAGGAAGGCACCCAGCTCGTTGCGGTCGAGCCCCACGGCGTGGGACTCGTAGTCGAGGCGCGGTCGACGCACGTGGACCGCTGGGGAGTGCTCGATGATCCCTTCCTCTGCGGCGTAGCGGTAGAAGCCGGCGATCGTCGACAAGCGCCGGCCGATCGTGGCCCTCGCCCGCCCGAGCTCTTCGAGCTCACGGGCATAGAGCTCGATGTCGCTGCGGTGCACGTCGAACAGGCGCAGCCGGCGGGACTCGCACCACGTGTAGAACTGGCGCAGATCCAGGGTGTAGGCCTCCCGGGTTCGGCCCCCGTGACCGGCCAAGAACCCGGCCAGGGCGACCACTTCCGGTTCCGCGCTCCTCCGGTCATACAGCACCAACGACGATGAAACAGCCATTACGTGGCCCTCCTCCAGTGAAGGAGCCGGGCCGAGCCAGGGCGGGTCGCGCCCAGCTCAGGTTGTCGGCGCGGACGCTACGACCGAGCCGACGTTGCCGCTCCTATCAACAGGCCTGACACCCCTTTCGCCCCGAAGGCGAGCGAACGGATGTTCTTGTCACGTCATCGGGCCAAAACGCCTCCGCCGCTGGTGTCGTAGCGCACCTCCTCCAGATGGTCGAAGCGTCGACTCGGGGTTTTCGGAGGAGGACGATCTGCCGCTACATGTCGTCGACGTGCCAGATGATCTGCAGTCGATCTGGGCCGAACTTCCCGCGGCGGCGGCGCCGGGTGTACCTGGACTGCGGCGACAAAGCGGCGGAGGAGATCGCGCTGCGTCCCGATGCCATGGCCCGCCATGGCTGCTGCGGGGTCGTCCGCCACGCTGAGGGTGTGAACAAGCCGGCTCAGGTCAAGCGACGGTGGTGGCCGAGAGGCTCTATGGCGGCGCGTGCGGCGAGGAACTCCTCGCGGCTGATCAGCCGCCGCCCGTAGTAGTCGCGGACTGTGCATCCTTCCGGCCCGACGGTGAAAACTCCCCCCCGGCTGACCGAAGACAGCCAGACCTGCCCCCTCTACACCCAGCCGAAAGATCGATGCTCACGTCCCGACCGAAGCCGAAAAGACGGCCCCAGCGAGCACTGCAACCCCCTTCAACCCGAACGCCCCAACGCCATACAGACTTGCAGGTCCCAGGGTGACCTGCGTTGGAAGCGCCGCCGAGCGTCGCGTCTCGTGCCCCGTCGCCCCAGTAGTGAGCCGCATGATCAATGTCGCCTCCCTGCACGACGCGGACTACCACCTGTCCGAGGTGACCCAGGATCCGAGCGCCTACTACCTGCGCAAGGGAGAGGCGCCGGGGCGGTGGCGAGGAGAGGGGGCGCGGGCGCTCGGCTTGCAGGGCGAGGTGGTGCCCCAGGCGCTGCGGGATCTGTTCGAGGGCAAGCACCCAGCCACCGGCGAGTACCTCATCTCGGCGCGGGGCTCAGCGGCAAGGGCGTCGGCAAGGGATCGGGAACGCTGGCACGACGTTGCCGCCGTCGCCGCCCAGCTCAATCTTGCCGAAGCAAAGGCCCGCCAACAGCTGCGGCGGGGGACGCTGGCGGGCCAGAAGACGCCCTCGGGGGCGTGGCGGGTGTCGTCAGATGCGGTCGCCGCTTTCCGGGAGGGCAAGCCCCAACCGGCGGGCAAGGGACTCCCCCAGCCCGCCGCCGACGGTACCTACGGCCTGGCCGACGTGGCCGCCCTCGTCGGCATCGACCGGAGCTACCTGCGTCGTCTTCTGACGTCGGAGGCGCCGGCGGAGACCACCAAGGACGACGGCACCGCCGTGCAGTACCTGGTCGGCACCAAAGACGACACCGGCAACTGGCGGGTGCAACGCGAGGAGGTGGAGCGCTTCATCGTGCAACGTCGCAAACCGAAGGCGGTGCCAGCCTACGACCTGGCCGTGCGGGCCCCGAAGTCGGTGTCGCTCCTCCACGCCATGGCCGAGCTGCTGGACCCCGACACTGTCGCTGAGCTGGGGTTGCACAGCGGCCGCCACGTCGCAACCCAGATTCTGGCCGCCCACCATGCCGCCCTGGACGACACCATCACCTTCCTGGAGCGCCATGCGGGCTGGGTGAGGGGACCCGGAGGGCGGCTGCAGGCCACGGGGGTGACCGTGGCCGCGTTCGACCACCGCTCCTCCCGTACCGGGGATCCCCTGTTGCACTCCCACCTGGTGATCATCAACGCCGCCACTGGTCTCGACGGCCGTCGGGCCGCCCTCGACGCCACCGCCCTCTACGCCTGGGCCCGCACCGCCGGCCACGTGTACCAGGCCCGGCTGCGAAGCGAACTGGTTGCCCGCCTGGGGGTCGAGTTCGAAGTCCCCCACAACGGGACCGCCGATCTGGTCGGTGTTCCTCGCCCGGTCATCGACGCCTTCAGCGAGCGCAGCCGCCAGCGGGCCGAGCTCATGGCCCGCCTCGGGACCTCGGGAGCAAAGGCCGCCCAGGCCGCCACGCTGGCCACCCGGCCGGCCAAGAACTCCGCCGACCACGGCCGCTCGCCGGCCGAGATCGCCGCCCAGGCCACCGCCCTCGGGTTCGGCCCGGAGCAGCTGGCCCAGGTCCTGGGGCGGCGACACCGCCGGGTGGAGTTGAGCGCGCAGCGGGTCGCCCAGGTGGCCGAGGATCTGGCCGGCCCCGACGGGCTCTGCGGACGCTCGACCCGGGTGGACCTGCGTGACGCCATCTGTGGCTTCGCCGCTGCCCTGCCCGAAGGAGCCCGAGCGCAGGATCTGGAGTTGTGGGCAACCCGCTTGCTCAACGACACCACCCGATTCGTCCCGGTGGCGGGCGGTCGGGGCCGGCGTGGCGAAGTGATCCGGCGAATGGACGGGGTGACCGTCACGGCCGCCGGGGTCGAGCGGACGGTCACCACCCACGAGCTCCTGGCCCACGAGGCTCGCCTGGTGGCCCTCCACGACGACGGCCTCCGTCCCGACGGCTGCGGCATCGGGCTGGGCCTTGCCGACCCCCAAGCCCTGGCCGACGCGCTGGCCGCCCGCCCCGGCCTGCGGGGCGAGCAGGTTCAGATGGTGAGGCGCATCACCACTTCGGGAGTGGGCATCGAGGTGGTGGTCGGTGGGCCGGGAACGGGCAAGACCTATGCCCTGGGAGTGGCCGCCGAGGCCTGGCGACGCTCGGGACTGCGGCTCGTTGGTGCCTCGCTGCAGGGTGGGGCGGCCGAGGTCCTGGCAGTGGAGGCCGGCCTCGACGATCAGCACACCCTCACCGGGCTGCTGCGGCGCTGCGACAACCACGGAGCCGGGTTCCTCGGCGACTCGGTGGTGATCCTCGACGAGGCGGGCATGGCCGACACCCGCCAGCTGTCGCGCCTGGCCCTCTACGCCTCGGCAGCGGGGGCCAAGCTCGTGCTGGTGGGCGACCCCGACCAGATCCCCGAGGTCGGCGCCGGCGGAGCCTTCCGCCACCTGGTCGAGCGACTAGGGCCGAAGGTGGTGGCCTTGGTGGAGAACCACCGCCAGGTGCACCACGGCGACCGGGACCGCCTCCGGCTCATCGCCTCCGGGCGGGCGGCCGAGGCCATCGACTCAGCCAAGGCCGACGGGCGCTGGCGCGGTGGGGACACCGCCGATGAGGTACGGGAGCGCCTCCTGCTCGACTGGCACACCGATACGGGCACGATCGCCCAGGACAAGCTGCTAGTGGCCACCACGGTGGCCGAGGTCGAGCGCCTGAACGACGCGGCTCGGGCGCTGCTGGTGGCCGACGGGCGCCTGGGTCCTGAGGCGCTCACCGTGGAGCTGGCCGCCCCCGACCGGGCGGTTGACACCCGCCACATCGCCGTCGGTGACCGTGTCCGTGCCACCCGCAACCTGTGGGAGTCCGGCATCTTCACCGGACGGGTGGGGACGGTCATGGCCGTCGATGCCGAGTGCTTCGAGGTCACCGTCGAGCTCGACCGCATGCGCGACTCAGAGGGCCAGTGGCGCCCCCGCCAGGTGGTGACGGTGGGCAGGGAGTTCCTCTGTGAGCGGGCGGTGCCCACCTGGTGGAGCGGGCCTCAGATCCAGGCGCCGGGCCTGACCCACGCCTACGCCTCCACCGCCCATGCCGTGCAGGGCCGCACCTCGGCCCGTGCCTATGTGCTCGTGGCCGAAGCGGGCCTGTACCGCCAAGCCGCCTACGTCGCTGCCTCCCGGGCCCGGTTGGAGACCTTCCTCTACGGCCTCACCGTCCCCGATGACCACGACCTGGAGCGCCACGAGCGACCGGGCACGACGCCTGAGCCCGACCCCGCCGACACCGCCGCGTTGGCCGAGGCCATGGCCAAGGACGCATCCCAGACGATGGCCTCGGTCGACGACCCCCTGGCGGCGCCGACGGCTGAACTGCTGTCGAGGCCGGCGGCGTGGCTGTGGGCCGACCGGGCCGAGCTCGTGGCTGCCCTGGGGGGTGAGCACCCGCCCCTGATCGAGGCCCGCCGCCAGGTCCGCACCCGCCTGCACGCCGCCTATGGCCTGGCCCTCGAGAGCCTGGAGTGCCGCCAACTCGACGACGCCATGACCCGCGCATTGGCCGTGCCCGGCGCCACACCCGAGCGGTTGGCCGAGCTCATGGTCGGCCGCGGCCACGACGAGACCCGGGAGCTGGGGAGCGCGGAGGACCCGATGGCGGTGCTGGTGTGGGCGGCGGGTGAGTACGCGGTCGAGGTGCTCACCCAAGAACACGCGGAGAATGCATTCGCCGCCGACGCCGCAGCGAACGAGGACGGCAGGACCACGGCCGTCGAGCACCGCCTGGGGGTGGTCGATGCCACCCTTGCCCGCCAGCGCCAGGCCCGCCTGGCCCTGGTCGAGACGGAGCCGGGCGGCTTCGTGTCCTGCATCCTCGGCTCCGCCCCGGCCCAGCCCGCGGGCCTCCGCGCCTGGCGGCGGGGGGCTGCCGCGATCCTCGACTACCGCGACGCGGCGGGCCTGTTCGACCGTGACGGCCGCCACCCGGACCCTTGGCTTCGGGCGCTGGGTCCGGATCCACAGGACCCCCGACTCGCCGACCACCGCCGCCAAGTGACCCAGGTGGTGGTCGAGTGCCGAACGGCCATTCTGCTCGCCGAGGTCATGCGCTTCGTGCCCTGCCTGGGTCAACACCGGCCCCAGCCTGATCTGGCCGCACTGGCTGAGCGTCGCCTGCCGGACCTCGACGCCGAGTTGGCCCGGGTCTGCGCTGGCGAAGAGGCGCGACAGCGCTTCGCCCGCCTGCTCCACTCCGCCCGAGAAGATCTAGCCCGAGCCCGGACGGCAGCAGCTTCGGCCGAAGCCGACCTGGCAAGGATCTGTGGGCGTGGCGGCCACAGATCGGGCCGGCGCTGGCCTGGTCACGGAAGACCGGAGCTTCCGGCCGTGGTCGCCGAGGCGCGGGTTTTCGAAGCGCACCGATCGATCGAGGCAGTGGCGGCTCGGCTCGCGCGGGTTAAGGTCCTAGTCCAGGATTCACTTGACAGCGAGGGCGCGCCACGAAGGCTCCTGGAGGAGGCGATCGCGTTGCGGGAGCGGCGACTGGCGGCCGAGGTGCTGACCGCGCCGCCTGCCTGGCTGCGTGCCGACGTCGCGAAGAGGGCGGCCACCCTCCAGGCAACCGAAGCCGCCCGGCTCGCTGTTCTCTACGGTCGAGTCGCCGCCCAGGCCGAGCGCCGCGGGACGGAGGATGCCCACGACGTGCAAGCCGTCCTGGGGTCAGCGCCAGACAACTCACTTGATGGCAGTAAGTGGCTGGTCCTGCGCAGCGAGCTCAACACGAGTCTGGATGAGCTAGGCACGGGTGGCCTCGAAGTTGCGCTATAGCGACGACATCCCGACCCCATCAATGACCGGGGGACGCCGATTGTCAATAGCCGCTGGCGATGAGCACCCGCTCGGCGCGCGCTCGCTGGGCTCGCACGGCACGTACGTCTCGGCCGGAGGCGCGGGCGAACTCCTCGGGACTGTGGCCGAGAACCCGGGTGGCGTAGACCACTGCCGCTCGCTCCGGACTCAGTGACCCACGTCGTGCTGCATCAACAACAACAGAAGCAAACGCCTCAGCGGCGCTCGGCTCGGTCACCGCCTCACGAGTTGCCGCCGCTGCCAACGGCACCACTGCAGTGCGGCGCCGCCGCTCCCGTCGCTCGGTCTGTCGAAGGTTCTCCCGCACACTGCCGACGATGGTAGAGGCCGGCCAGCGATGGGTCGCACCTGCCATCGCCGTGATGCGCTCGAGCGCGCTGGTGACGATCTCCTGGTCGAGCTGGTCTACACCGCTCCATGCTCCGAGGTCGCCACCCACCAGCCATCGGTAGCGTGCCGACAGTGCGGCGAGGCCGGGCAGCACGGCCATCAGCACGGTCCGCACCGCAATGGGATCTCCATCGGCCTGTCGCAGAACGGCCGCCAGCAGGGCATTCGATCCCTCTTGGTCACCGCGGCGCTGGCACCGCTCAACAACTTCGACCGGGTCGGCGTAACCAGCCAGGGGCGGTTCCGTCATTGCCCATCGCCTAACGGAAGCCTTCGCCGCCGCAGTTCGCCCGCCCGAAGACCAGTCCACATCGAGAGCGTGAAAGAGGTGCCTGGAGTCCATGTGCGGGACCGTGACGCGGGCCCCTCGACATGGAGCTTGACAGTGGGCTCGACAGAACAAACTTCTCCTGCAACCGGACCGGCTGTAGCCCGATGCACCAATGAGCGCGCGTGGGGTCTCGCCTTCGGGATCGTCACGGGACGCGCCCGCTCGAAGCGGCAGCCGTAGACGCCTTCGCGACCGCACTCAGCTCGCGGGCGTGTCACGCTCCGGAACCGTCACAAAGACGACCCGCCGCCGTGGCTGTCCTCGGTGGAGCGGGCACTCGACGATCCCCTTGTGGGTCCAACCCGCTTCGGTGGCCCAGAGAGCGAAGCGGTGCTGTTCGCGTGGGCGGTGCCCGTCTACGGCTGCGACACCTGACTCTCGGGCGTGCGGGTCGCGGGTCCGCCGCCACCTGAACCAGACGGTGCAGAGGACGACAGCGCTACTGCCAGAGCTGACGGCCCAGCGGCGCGCCATCAAGCCCTACGACGGGTGCCTGGGTAAGCCACCAGGCCGAACTGCTCTGCGGCCGACTTCGTGCGCCCCCTTGAAGCCAGGCGCGTAGCGCTGCGTGTGGCCCATCGAGGTGTGACCGGATAGCTCGGGCCATGAGATCGACGCGACGACCCTCGAAGCACTCCCACCACGCGACGTCGAGCTTCGGGTCGGAGCGCTCGTCGTCGGTGTAGAGCTGGCGGCCGTGGTGGGAGGGACCGAAGTCAACGTGGAGGACGTGCCGGTTCCACGGGAAGTGCGCTGCGCTGCGTCCGCCCGGCAACTCGTAGAACAGCCAGACGTCCAGGTCCTTCACGCCTTTCGTGCCGGTGACTCGATGGGCGGCGGCGCCCTGCGCGAGGCAGACGACGAGCAGGTTCTCGGCCCACGGGGATGCGACGCCCCGAACCGCTCGTGGTGCTCAGCGCCGAGAGCGGCGAGCCGCGCGAGGTCGAGGTCGGTGACGGGCTCGAAGGAGCGTGGGCTCCGCTCCGTCGTCACGTGTCTGCGGCGGTGTGCCGCTGGGCGCTCTCGTCGTGGATCGAGTCGGCCCAAAGCCGTGCGAGCAGCTCCGCGAGCGCGCGAGCGGCCGTACCAGGGCGGGTGGTGTGCACCAGCGAGCTCGGCGTTACCTCCGGGATGCCGCCGGCACGCACGAGCAGCGCCGTGGCGGCGACGCCTTCGGTGACGTCGGCTCTCAGTGCTGCGCAGACCGCGCCGAGCGCCGCGGGGATGGCGACCACGACGCCGGCCCCACGGGGGACGCCGATCGCACTGGAGTAGGTCTCGCAGACGACATCAAGACTCCGGTCACGCACCAGCAGCGTCGGGATCTTCGATGGAGCCGCGGACGCGAGCTCCGCCACCGCAGGCACCTCCAGGCGGGCAGGCCGCGCGTCGATGCCGGTCAGTTCCTCGAACGTCGTCGGGATGTCGGTGCCGGAGACCCCCCACACGAGGCCGACGACGGCCCACAACCGCCGGGCACGGTCATCTCCGACCCAGCTGACGAGTGCCTCGTCCACCGTGAGCGGTCGGCTCCGGTCCTGGCAAGCGGGCACCCAGCCGGCCATGAAGGACCGGGGTGACTCCATGCCTCCGGTGCGGGGACGGTGCAAGCGGGAGAGGAAGTCGGAGACGCCGACCGCGTCTGCGTCGGTGCACAGCGCGACGAGCGTCGCGATGCCGGTGAGGTCGGTGTGGGAGGCCATTGCCCAGACGTCGGCCAAATGCGGCCATAGCGGTCCGTAGACGCGACGCGCCGAGGAATCCGCCCGCATCTTGCTCGCGGTGTCGATCCACGGGTCGCGCTGGACTCGGCGGCTCACCGCTCGTCGAGCTCCTCGACGGTGATGGTTCCGGCTGCGAGCTGTGCCCAGGTGGGGGCCTCCTCGGGGAAGCCGACGAAGCCGTTCACGGTCATCTCGCCGAGCCCGCAGCCGGACAACTGCTCACAAAGCGCGGTGTCCTCGACGGTCACCGCCGACCCAAGAGCGCCGAGCACCGCCGCAGCGAACGCGGCCTGCGGCCGCCCGCCCTCGCCACCCGTCTCCACCTCGATCACGGCGGGCGCCTCGTCGCCAGCTTCCAGCGACTCCGTCGCGTGGTGGTGGGTCTGGCGGCGCCACGGGTGGCTGCCGTTGAGCACGCCGGTCAACGCCGAGGCCCAGTCGGCCCCGATGGCCCCGCCAGGGTTCCACGCCTCGTAGGCGACCGCTTGGAAGATGACGACTTCGAGCGGCTGCCCCGTCGCCTCGGCGAGGGCCCACACGGTGGTGTCGCGGGTCGTCATCGGGCCTCCGCTCGGGATCGGACGATGTCCGCGAGGCCGCCGGTGAGGTCGGGATCCTCAATGGGCTGGATCTCGACCCCGACGAGGTTGCTGTCGGCGAGCAGCTCCTGGATGCGCACCCCGAACAGGTCGGCGTCGAGGGCGTCGGTGCCGCAGACGGCGCCAACGATGATGGCGCCGCGCAGCGGATCGTCGTCGTCGGGGCAAACGACGACGGGCGCGTCCGCGTCGGTCTCCTCGAGCAGTGCCCGGCTCGTGGCGGCGAGCACTTCGGCGACGAAACCGGCGTGAGGATTGCCGTCGCGCAGCGCGTCGCAACTGCTCGGGATGACGACGAGGGCGACCGAGCCGCCGGCGGGGTTCGGCGCAACGCATTCGTAGACGGGCGCGAGGGCGGTGGGCCGTGTCGGTTCACCGCGCTCGGTCAGGCTCGCCTGTGCTTCGGAGAGCTTGGCCTCGATGATGTCGCGCAGGACCTCGGGGAGCTCGGTGACGGCATCGGGGTTGGTGGCGTGGAACTCGACGAGGCGGATCGACTCGCCGAGCTCAGGCGCGGCCGCCAGCTCCTGTTCCCATTCACGTCGCGCCCGCTGGTAGGTGGCGTAGGGGCCGAGCATCTCGTTGACCATGTGCACCTCAGCGCGCATGACGCGGCCGAGGGCGGAGAGGCGGTCGGTGACGAGCTGTGCCCTGCCGGCCGCCTCATCAGGAAGCAGGTCGAGCCGCCCCTGGAGCTTGGCGGCTTCGCGCTTCAGCTCCTCGGCCTGTCGCATCAGCTCGTTGCGCTGCTCCGTCAGGCGACGGATCTCGTCTGCCAGGCTGCGACGCTCCTCGGCTCGATTCCGTGCCTCCTGGCCTTGGCGCTCATCGAGTTCGGCCAGGGCTCGACGGAGGCGGTCGCCTGGACCGGGACGCTCGGTAGCGACCGGGGCGTCGTCGAGGGTGAGCAGGCCGTCATGGACGGCCAGGCGACGCTCGTCGCTGCGGGTCACCATCACTCCACCGACGCCGGGGGCAGGCTGGCAATGACCGACTCGGCACACAGCGCAGCGACAGTTTCCCGCAGCTCATCGGCGACGCCGGCGAGGGCGTCGCCCGCCTTGGCGGCGCCGTAGAGGCGGCCGATGGCGCACGCGGTGCCCACGATGTAGCGGTTCCGGCGGCGGGTGACCTCGGCGTCGCTGGTGTTGCGGGCGAGTTCGTCGGCGTAGCGCTCCCAGGGACGGAACGCCTCGTTGACGATGATGGCGACGACGCGGCGGTCGCCCGCCTTGGCGGCGTGAGCCGCCTGCTCGGGCTCGAGCGCGGCCCAGTCGGCGCCAGTGATCTGGTCCTCGAGGTATCCGGCGGACTCCGGGCCGCCCTCGTCGCGCAGCAGCACGAGCGGGCGGGCGCCCGGCTTGGGGTCCGGCGGGGTTGGCTCCGGTGCCTCGTGGAGGAACTTCACCTTGAGGTCCCACCGCAACTCTTTCATCGACCCGGCGGCGGAAAGCCACTCGACGAGGCAGTAGGCGCCGTAGACGCCCTCGGGCGTGGTGTCGTCGAGGACGACGCTGGTGGTGAAGCGGCCCCGGCTGAGCGGGCCCGGCGTACCGCGGACCGGCGACTCGAGGTCATCGACGACGAAGGTGATGGTCGCGGCGCCCCGACCGAGGAAGTCATCCTCGGCGTTGAGGGCGAAGCTCACCTGCTTGGTCTTGCCGGCGATGACAGTGACCGTGTTGGGCCCGGTGAGCTGCGTCGGCTCGGGCAGCAGGACCTCGGGCGGGCGCGGCGCCGGCGGGTCGCCCGTGGGGGCGCCGACGCCGGTGAAGCCGAGCTTGCGGCCGATCTCGTCGAGCACCTTGTCGGCGATGACGATGCCGGAGGAGCCTCGCGAGACGTTCATCGCCAGGTCGCGCTCGAGTTCGGTGATCGTGGGCTGGTTGACAAGCCAGTCGGCTACCGCGGTCTGCACCGCCCGGGCCAGCGCGTTGTCCGTCAGGCGCGTCCGGTCGGGGGCGACCATCTCGGAGCGCCGGACGTGGGGGATGGCGTCGCAGCCGACCTCGACGAACAGGACCTGCTCGGCGACGCGGCGCAGGCCCGTGTAGGAGCCCTGGGCCTCGGCGGTGCGCTTACGGGTCTCGGCCGCGTCCCAGTGGGCTTGGACTTGGCCGTTGGTGACGAAGCACACGGTGTGGTCCCGGGCGGTGGCGTTGCGGCGGGCGGAGCGGTCGAACAGGAACGCAGAGACCGCGAGCTCGTGTACCTCACCGGTGTCGGGGTCCTGCACGGGAACCTTGGCGACGAGCGGGGACTCGCGCATCTGTTGGGGTGTGCCGTCGCGGAAGTTGCGGGCCCGGCCGTACATCGTCTTGCGGACCTCGGCGGCGGAGTCCCGCTCGTCGACGTAGGACCACGGCAGCACCGGGTCGTAGAGGCGGGTGTTGCCCATCACCCACAGCGAGCGGGAGTCGACGGCGGCCTTGGTGTGACGCGCGAGGTCGGGGGCGTTGTAAGCGACGTGGGTGACCATGACCCCGGGCTCGAAGTCGACGCCGGCGGCCGGGAAGGCGAGGATGCCGCCGGTGTCGGCGGGGTGGTCGGGGTCGAAGGGATCGGTGACGGCGTAGACCCACCGGCGGACCTTGCCGCCTGCCTCATGCGTCGCCCACACCGCGGTAATCCAGATCTCATCGGCGCAGCCGGTCTCGGCGCACAGCGCCGCGCTCGGCCGGCCGATGAGAACCGCGCCGCGCGACTCGCGATGCAGGGTGCCGCCGCCCTTGCCGAAGGCGCCAGCGAGGTAGAGCTTGGTGTTCTTCGGGCTCTGCCCGAGCGACATGATCGTGCGGCGCACCGACGGAGCCGAGATGCCGATGCCCTCGCGGTCGCGCATCGTGAACGTCGGGCGCAGCGACTCCCCCGAGTCGCGGACCCGCAACACGATCCGCTCGGCGACATCTGCGGCGTCCCCGGTCCACAGCTGGCCAGCGAGGGCTCGGGGATCGTTCGGCACGGCCTGCCCGGCGCGGCGCAGCTCTGCAGCCTGGCGCTCGAGGATGCCATCGATGCTGTTGGTGACGAGCTCGAACAGCAAGTACTGCGGGTCGCCAGAGGCGGAGATGGCGGTGACGTTGCCCTCCATGTCTCCGACCGGTCGCTCGTGCGCGGCGCCGGCGGCGGCGAGCGCGGCGCGGAACGCGTCGAACTCGTCGACGGTCGTGACCGCCTCGGCATTCGCGACGAGGGCGGTGAGGGTGGGAATGGGCTCGAGCGGCATCTACGCGATCTCCTTCTGGGTCCGGCGTGCCGCCGGGCGAGGCCGGGCGCGGTCGATCTCGGCGGCGGCCCAGCTGTCGGTGCCGGCGAGCACGTAGCGACCGGCGGACTGGCGGCGCTCCAGCAGGCCGACCTCCCGCAGGCGGGACACGGCCGCGGCGGCGTTGGTGGACACCTGGCTGGAGCTCCAGTCCTCGTATCGCTCCGCCACCGCGAGCAGCAGCGAGTCGCGGGTGTCGGAGCCGGCATCGATGGCGTCGACCACGACTGCGAACAGGTCGATGTCCGCCGGAGCCCACTGCGCGAGGTGGCCGAGCCAGGTGACGCGCCGGGCGTCAGTGGGCGTCGCATCGACGCTGCAGCCCCAGCCGTCGAGGGCGCCGAGCACCGTCACGCCGGCCTCGGTGAGCCCGCAGGTGCCGTCGGGCGCCATGCCCGCGAGAGCGAGGTCGAACAGTGGTCCGGTGCCGTCGGCCGCTCCGACGAAGAACGTGATGAAGCGGGTCTCGGCCTTGGCCCACTTCGCAGGGTTCGTCGGGAACCCGGATAGGTCGAAGGTGCGATCCTCGGCGAGGCCCAGCGCGACTCGCCACGCGTCACGGGCGAGGCTCGGGACCCACTGCGCGAACGGGAGCGGCGCTCCGGCGGCCGCCGTGGCGGTAGCCAGGTGCAGCGCCGCCCACAGCGTCGGGAAGTCCCGGTTGTGCATCCCCCAGGTGAACTCTCGCCGGGGCAGTCCGGAGACCGGCTCGACGACCGGAACGCCGGCCGGGGCGGGGTGCAGCTCGAGGACGGCGGCGGCGAGCACCGGCGCGAGCGGCTCGACCCGCAGCGCTACCGAAGGTGCTGCCTCTTCGAGGGGCAGGGTCAGCGGTACCGGGGCGGTGGCGCCAATCTCGGTGAGGAACCCGTCGAGCGCGTCGGTCAGGACCTCGGCGCGCCCGGCGTAGTCCGGCGAGCGGTTGATGAACGCGTCCATGGCGGCGACCAGGTGCCCCGGCAGCATCACCTTGACCAGACGTCCGGTCGTCACGGCACCCCCTTCCTCGTGTTTAGGTGCTGGCCGCCAGCGTCGCGCCACTGAACGCCGCCGTCAAGGCTAAATTGCGCCGGCCGCATTTTTAGTCGATCAAACGGGCGATGTAACTCGGGGATTTGTACAGAACGCCGTGGGCGCCGCGCTGCTCCTGGACGTGGTTCTATGGGTTGTGTACGGTATGCACCCGGGTTTTGCACTGTTCAGAACCGGTATGAAGGGGGTAAGTTTGATGGCAGCCGAGTGGGTGCCGGTGATGGCGCCGCCGGAGCTGGCGCCGAGGTTCCTTCGTGAGGTCGCCGCCTACGTGGCCGCGGCCTCGAAGGAGGAGCAGGGTGGCCCTCGCCTGTGGGAGGACGCCGCGGCTTCTGACATCGCCGCCTTCCTCGCCGAGCTCAACGCGGCACAGCGGGAGCTGGTGGTGGAGCTCGCCTTCTCGTCCACGCCTCGCACTGCGGCCGTGCTCGCCGAGCGCGTCGGCAAGACCATCGACGACGTCGCGGGCCTCGTCGGGCCCATCAACAAACGAGCGAAGAAGCTCGGGTGGACGTCGCCCATCCGCTCGCACCGCCACGCCAACGGCACCACCAAGGACAAGGTCGTCGTTCTCGACGACCACGTCGCGCTGTGGGTTCGCAACCACCACGAGGAGAACGACCAGTGACACTGACCATGGCCACCCCGACCAGCCTCGGCTCACGCCCTCAGCTCGACCATGTGGTGCTGGGGTCGAACCCGAACCGCGACAGCCGCTTCGCGCAGCGCACCGGCCGTGCGGCTGACATCTACGACGTCGACTTCTACCGCGTCGGCAGCTGGTCAATCGGCTGCAATCTCGACCGCGTCGGACTCGGCACCATCAGCTGGATCGCCCGCCAGGGTGACGGCGGCAACCCACCGCTCTGCGGCTTCATCGTGTGCACCGGTCTGTCGAGGCGTACGAGGACTACGACGCTGAAGGGAGCTTGGTCGTCGACTACTACGTCGAGGGTCGCCTCCACGGCGGGTTGTGGATCCCGGGCGAAGACATCGCCGCCGCCGGCTGGCCGACGCGGCGGGCGCCCTGGGGCGCGACGGCCTCGCGGCAGTTCCGCAACGGCGAGTCGATCAGCGACGTCGAACTCGCTGCCCTCCTGGCCGTGCCGGAGTCGACGCTGCGCACCATCGCCCTCGAGTACCGCGACGTCACCGGGTGCGATCCCGTCTGGGCGTAGCCGCCGCGGGCCAGCGACGTACTCGCAAGGCGCATCACCCGGCCGCGATCCTCGTCGTGGATCGTGAGGGAGCCGTCCGGAGAGACCTCGTCGACGATCCAGCAGGGGCGGGTCTTCGCTGTGACCCAGCGTCCGTCGCGAGGCTGCGGTCGTTGCGGCGAGTCTGGACCTCGTCGCCAATCAGCACTCGCGCGCCGTCTGCGAGTGCCGTCCGGTGCATCGGTCGAATGAGCTCGCCCGCATCGAGACGAAGGGTCTGAGCTGCTCTTCGGTTGCAGCTAAGTGGTGGCGGGGGCAGGATTAGGACCGACGACCTACGGGTCATGAGCCCGACGAGCTACGTACGAGGTTGTCTGTTTCGCTTCGTGTGGGCTTGTTGCAGGAGCCGAGTCTCGCCAGTTCCGACGCCGGGATCGGCGGGCCGAGGCGCTCCGCGCATATCGGGCCGATTCCCCGCATTCGGCTGGCGGTGGTGGTGAGGGCGCGCCCACAGAGCCCGCAGCGGCCGATGGCCGCGCCGTAGCGGGCGCTGGCTGCGGCGGGATCGGCCACGACGGCAGCCACGGCGCTCGCCAGCGGGCCGCGGTAGGCGGCGCCGGGGCGTTGATGGCCGCGAGCGCGTGTGACTTCGCCCCCAAGGACCTCGTCAACCAGGATCCAGCCCGCCCACCGTCCCGACTCCGGACGATGGAGCCGCAGGAAGGTGAGTCCACCTTGGCCGTCGTCCACCGCATAGCAACCTGGCGGGACAGACGACAGGTCGACCGGCGCCTCTTCGGCCGCCTCTGTAGTTGGCCGCCCGGGTACGGCCAGTACCTCGGCCCGCAGGCAGTTGAGCACCGCCACGATCTGGCGGTCCGACAGGCCGGCGGGAGCGTTCACCTTCATCTCCTGCATGAAGGCGAAGTCGCCCTGGTAGCACTCTGCGTAGGCGAGGGCAGCGTTACGCAGCGAGTCGTCGAGGTCCTCCGGCGCGAACTTGCGCCCCAGCTGATGAGCGCGGGCGACGGCGGCAGCAACGGCGGGGATACCACCGGCTCTGCTTCCCGCTACCAACTCCTGATCTGTCCTCTCTTGGTCCGGCTCCCCGCGCCGGTGGTCGTCGTCGTGCTCGGCTGAGGGCCGCATTGGGCTCGTTTCGGGCGCGGGGCGCACATGCGTCACGGGAACGGAGTGGCCCTGGATGCCTCCCAGGTGGCGCAGCGCGGCGGCGACGGCCTGGGCCAAGGCTTCGGGGTCTCGCGCCAAGTGCACGGGCGCCGTGATGGTCAGCTGTAGCTCGCCGTTGCCCAGGTCCTCTCGCTTAACCGCGACGCGCTGCTTCTGCGCCGACCCGCCGGCCTCTGCCCCCGGCACAGCACCGACCTCCCGTTGGTCGTCGCCACCGGAGCCCCGTCCTCCTGCGATCGCCCTCGGCCTGCTCTCGGCCGTTGGGGTGGGGGGCGGGGAGGACCTCACCATCACCGCACCGGGCTCCGCCGCCTCGGGGATACCAACCGGCGTCGCTCCTGCTCGGACAATCCTCCCCAGATGCCGTGGTGCTGGCGGGTCTCCAGCGCGTAGGCGAGGCACTCTCGCTGGACCTGGCATCGTCGACACACCGCCTTGGCAACCTCCGCCGGCTCCTCCGGCTCAGGGAACCAGACGGCCGTGTCCGCCCCTCGGCATGCCGCAGCGCTGACCCAGTCCCGGCGCGGCGACAGTTGTCTGATGACGAGCCGGGCCCCGCTCATACCCGCCCGCCCCCTGGTCGCCTCGAGCGCCAACTGGCAGCTCTTCCCGCTGTGACCCCCCACCTCGACCGCGGTGCCCACGCCTGCAGCAGCCCCGGCTGGCGGCCTCTCGCCAGCCAGCGGCCATGCCCCCACTCGGCGCGGGAGATCCGGGCCGGGCCGAAAGGCCGGTCCTTGGGGTCCTGATCGGCGGGCGGCGCCGCTCCGGGCTTCTGGAGCGCCTTGAGCCCTCGGTCCTCGTGCCACGGCCGCAGCTCGAGGCGCATGGCGGGGAGGTGCCGGTAGATGAGGAGGCCCTGGCCGAGGGACTGGCGGCGCAGGGAGTCCTCGGTGACCAGGGGACGCCGGGCGGTCTGGGTGCTCACCGAGCGCTGTCCGGAGCGGAGGTCGACCGAGGTGGTGGTGCGCTCGTCGTCCTCCTCGCCCAACAGGCGGGTCACCTCGGCGGTGGCGTGGTCGGCCAGCCCCGACAGGATGACCTTGGCCCCGCTGTTGTTCCAGATCGTCTCGGCCCCGTCGGCCGAGTACCGCTGGCGCTGCTGGGAGCGGTCCTGCCACACCGTGACCAGGGTGATGCCGTGGCTGGGGCAGGTGGAGCACCACGCCGGCAACTCCCGGACCGGACAGATGTTGGCCGCCTCATCGAGGAGCGCCAGCAGCTTGGTGTCCAGCTCCCCGCCCGAGCGGGTGGCCATGTCGAAGGCGGAGTGCACCAGGTCGGCCACCAGCCCTGCGAACACCGGGCGCAGGCGCGCCTGGTCGCGGCTCGGGGCGACGACGAACAAGGTGTTGTCCCCTGACAGAAGCCACTCGGGTGTGATCTCACATCCGTCGGCCGCCCGGGCCACGATGGGGTCCGACCACGCTTCGATGACCGTGCGGGCGGTGGTGTAGATGGACGAGCGGGTGCGGTCGTTCTCGCCCCAGATGCCACCCAGGGCCTGGGCGGCCAGGGTGAGCTCGTCTTCGTCGTCTCCGTGAGCCGTCGTGTTGGGGACGGCGGCGTCATCCTCGGCTGACCCGACCTCGTCGATATCCCCCTGGTCGAAGCCGAGGTCGAATGGGAGGAACGCTTCGCCGCCGTGGCCGGGCGCCTCCGGGGCGCCGGCCCTGGCCCGTCGGGCAGCGGCGGGGTCGAGCTGGCGGAGGACGGCGTGGACCTCGCCTTCGTGGCGCAGGTTGCCGTCGCGGTCATAGAGGGGCCGGTCATGGGTGGTCACCCAGCGCACGACGTCGCGCATGGTCTTGCCGCCGCAGGCGGCGACATAGAACAGGGGCCACAGCAGCTCCTTGGCCGAGCCCAGCCAGAAGTCGCCGTCGGCGAGCCCTCCCTTGGCAGCGACGTCGGTGAGACCCCGGGCCGCGGCCTGGGCTCCGGTCACGGTGTGGGCGCTGCGCAGCGGCGACCAGGTGGCCGAGCGGCCGACCAGCACGCAGGTGGGGTCGAACACCTTGACCTCGCCCAGGGCCGCCCGCCGGGCCATGGTCACCGAGGCGACGTCGCCTTTGACGCTGGTGGCGATCGCCGCTCCCCCACCCCGGCCCAGCTCGAGCAGGAGGGGCACGGCCAGGCCCGAGGTCTTGCCCGACTGCGATGGCCCCACCACACACAGGCTGGTTCGGGGCTCGGTGGCCACCAGGCGGCCCTGGACCCGGCCCAGCACCAGACGTCCAGGGACCGGTCCCTCCACCCGGACCGGGTCCAGGTCGGCCCGGGTGGCGAAGCGGGCCGAGCGGTCGACGCCCAGGCCGTCGCGGGGCCGACGCGGGCGCAGGACCCGCCAGCCCAGCGCGCCGAGGCCGGCCAGGCTGACCAGGACCAGCGCCTGGGCGCTCCAGTAGAGGAGGGGCCCGGGCAGTCTGGCCCCGGCCGGGTCGGGCCAAGCGGCGGCGGGGTCGGAGAGGTGGCCGGGCAGGTGCACCAGAGCGACCAACGCGTCGCCGAGGCCCGCCCGGAGCGACTCTCCGCCGAGGCGGGCAGCCAGGCCAGCACCGCCCCAGATGGCGGCACCGAGGGCTCCCACGGCCACCACCGCGGCCTCGAAGAGGGCGTCCCCGGGCGAGCGGGCGATCTGGTTCCGGGCGACGCCGTCCTTGGCCGTCGCGGTGGGCGGTGCCACCGCTAGCCCACCACCGCTCGGGGACGATGCGTGGCCGTCACCGGCCCAGCTCCAGCTCCGGGAACTCCAACGCGGACAGGGCGAGGCGGCGGTCCAGCTCGGCCACCACACCCCGGGCCGGGGCGGGCGCCTCGCAGGTGGCATAGGCGTAGCAAAGTGCCTCGGCCTGGGGGCTGGAGGTGGCGAGCCTGGCCCGCCCCGCGCTGGCGAAGTCGACCTCCACCCAGCTGCCGTCGATGGCCACCCGCTCCACCGTGCCGATCGAACGCGGAGGGATGTCGAAGCCGACGCCGCCGTGTCCTGGCTCTCCGGGCTCGCGGGGCCCTTGCGCTCGCCGGCCCATCACCACCCGGTCGCCGGTGGCCAAGGCCATACCGCCCACCGTTACCACCCGGCCGCACAGGGTCCCGTCGGCCACCAGCATGGCCCGGGCCAGGCCGTTGAGCCGGGCCGCCTCGGCCGGGGTGGCCAGCATGGCGTTGAGCTCCTTGTGCTTCTCCCGCAGGTAGGGCACGTCGCCGGGGGCGATGGGCATCACCGGCCAGCAGCCCGGCCGGGTCTCGGGCAGGATCGACGGGTAGCCGAGCACGAACAGCCGCGCCTCGGGCGAGCGCCGCCGGGCCTCGGCCAGCACGGCGGCGACCTTGGGCGCGGTGTCGGCGATCCGCCGGCTGATCTCGTCGGTCCCGCCGGTGGTGTAGTGCCTCTGGCACGGCGTCCCCAGCGGCACGACGGCGGTGCAGCGCTGGAGGATCTCGGCGAAGCCGATGTCGTTGCCGCCGATCTGGAGGCTGGCCACGCCGACCTCGGCGTCGAGAGCGTCGAGCTGCGGCGGGTTGGGCCCGCCCAGCACCGGCTGCGGGGCGGCGAGGTCGGTGGTGGTGGCGCCGCTGCAGCTGGCGTCGCGCAGGAGCGACCCCCTCGCCTGGGCCACGAGGTGGGGATAGTTGCGGTCGGACCGCCAGCACCCCAACGGGTGCGGCACCGGGTTGGGGATGCCCGGGCCGGCGGTGTAGGAGTCGCCCAGAGCCACGTAGGTCTCGGTGTCGCCGGCGAGCGCGTCGGACCCGACCGGGACGACGAAGAGGGCCACCACCGCGGTGACGACCACGAGCACACGGGGAAGAGCCGGCCTCGGCAGCGTCATGGGAACCTCCTCGCGGCGCACGCCCTTACCCAGAAGCGGGTGTCATGGCCTCGCCGGATTCTTCCAGCACCTTGAGCACGGTGCGCTCCCCCCGGCGCATGGTGGCAGTGGTGCGCGAGGAGCGCCAGGCGTCGTCG
>JAHWJQ010000109.1 GCA_019348305.1 Actinomycetota bacterium | reverse complement strand
GCAACAACGTGAACGTCTCATACCCGAACGTAGAGAACGTGGTGTAGCCGCCGAGGAGACCCACCGCGACCGCCGTTGTCGCCGCCGCGCCCCACTTTGCCTGGCCAGGGCCAGCCAGCACGGTAGCCAGGAGGAAACAACCCGAAACGTTGATCCCGAGCGTCGCCCACGGAAAGGCTCGAACGCCGACTGCCAGTCCGATGCGGTAGCGAACAACGGCGCCCACCGCCCCGGCGACGGCGACGAGCAAGGTGGGCATGGGTCTGGCTCCTTGGGTAGGGAAACGTGCCTCTGGGCAGGCTGAACTTCGCCATGCGGTGTTCAGGCTGCCCAAGCGCCGGGGGCCGGCGGTCGTGCAGGGCTACGCCGAGCGGGGCCGAGCGAATGGGGGGTGTGGTGCTCTGGTCGACGGCAAATCGAACTGCCACCCGGGCCACTCGTGGTGCTGACGGCAAAACCGCCGGTCACTCGCTATGTGATGGTGGTCGGGACCGGCATCGATCCGGTGACCTTCCGCTTTTCAGGCGGACGCTCTACCAACTGAGCTACCCGACCGGGGCGGTCCTGACGAGATTTGAACTCGCGACCTCCGGCTTGACAGGCCGGCGTGCACTCCAAACTGCACCACAGGACCAGGCACCTTCTCTCCGCACCCCCGCACCGGACTCCTGCCGGCGCCGCCTCGAAGGCGATCAGGATCGTAGCGGACCCTCGCTCCCCGTGCCGTCGGACCGTAGGGTCGCGTCGTGTCCATGCCCTCGATCGGAGCGCTGCACCGGCTGGCGCCCGCTTATCGGGCTCCCACTCCCGAGGGGGTGGCCTCGTCCCTCGTCGCTCTTCACGCCACCGACCCGGCAACGGTGCATCTCGCCGTGGCTGCGCGTACCGCCGGCGCGGGCGCACCAGTTTCCGAGGTGGATCGTGCGCTGCACGACGACCGCACGATCGTGCGCGTCATGGGGATGCGCCGCACGATGTGGGCGGTGCCAGCCGATCTCGTCCCGGTCGTTGCCGCCGCATGTGGCCGGGCAGTCGCCGCCGACGAGAGGCGCAAGCTCCTCACCGCGATCGAGGCCGAGGGCATCGCCGCCGATGCGCGGCGTTTCGTGGCCGATCTCGAAGAGCAGGCGCTCGAGGCGATCGCCGGCAGGGGCGAGGCCCTCACGGCCGAGCTGGCCACAGACGTCCCCGCCCTCAAGGGGACCGTACGTTTGGGCGGCGCTTCCAAGTGGGCGACGGACGTCGGCCTCGCCAGCAGGATCGTGCTGCTCCTCGCGTGTGACGGGCGCGTCGTGCGGAGCCGGCCCCGCGGCAGCTGGACCTCGACCCAGCACCGCTACGTGGTGGCCCCGGCTGCCGGCGAGCCTCTGGAGACAGCCGATGCCCAGGCAGAGCTAGCGCGCCGGTGGTTGCCGGCCTTCGGACCGGCAGCGGTGGACCTCGCCGGGGACCTGAAGTGGTGGGCGGGGTGGACGGTGGCGACGACGAAGCGAGCACTCGCCGCGGCCGGCGAATCGCCGCCAGCGCCGCCCGCTGACCCTGGCCCATGGGCCGCGCTGGTGCCGAGTCTGGATCCCACCACCATGGGGGTGGAAGAACCGGTCGTGGTACCTGGGTGACATGGGACCGCACCTGTTCGACCGCAGCGGCAATGCCGGCCCCGCGATCTGGTACTGCGGTCGCATCGTCGGAGGCTGGGCCCAGCGATCCACCGGGGAGGTCGTCACCAGGGTGCTCGTCGACATCGGCGGCGAGGGCGCGGCCGCCGTGGAGACCGCGGCCGACCGGATGCAGGCGTGGCTCGACGGCAGCGGCGCCGTCGTCAAGCCCCGGTTCCCCACGCCACTCCAGCGAGAAATGGCCTCCTGATCGGTGGCCGTCCTCGCCCTGGTTCTCGCCCTCCTCGTTGCCCACAACCTGGTGGGCAACCTCGTGCTACCGCCCGGGCTGTACGTCCCAGTGAACCTGGCCATGGCCGTCGCTCTGGTTGGCATCGCTCGACTGAGCGGGATCTCGGCCGCGGAGCTCGGCCTCGGTCGGTCGGCTGTCGGCCGGGGGCTGGCGGTCGGTGCTGTGGCCTTCTTCGTCGTGACCGTCACGCTCGTGGCCGGCGCGCTCGTCCCTGCCACCCGGCGGCTGTTCGCAGACGGAAGGGTCGCCGGCATGACGGGTGCGGGGGCTGCCTACCAGGCGCTGGTGCGGATACCCCTCGGTACGGTCGTCCTCGAAGAGGTCGCCTTCCGCGGCGTGCTGCTCGCCGTGCTCAGCCGGATCACCTCGGCTGGCGCTGCCGTGGCCTGGTCGTCGGCCGTCTTCGGGCTGTGGCACGTCGTTCCCACCATCGAGGCGCTCCGCGCGAACCGCATGGCTCCCCAGGTCCCCGTGGTCATCGGCGGCGTGGTCGTCACCGCCGTCGCCGGCATCGTCTTCTGCTGGCTCCGCCTGCGCAGCGGCAGCCTCGTGGCGCCGGCACTGGCCCACATCGCCACCAACAGCGCCGCCCTCGTCGTCGCTGTGTGGGTGCTGCGGGCAGGGGCCCGGCCCCCGCACTGGCAGTGACGAACGCTCAGGCGGCGTTGCCCATCCGCTCGACCAGTCGCAGGAGTCGCCCGTGGGCATCGTCGGGATCGAGGTGCACGCGCGCGCCGTGCCCCGGCAACACCCAGGAAAACCAGGCCAGATCGGCGAGGCGGGCCAGGGACCGGGTCTGCTCCGACCACGAATACCAGCAGGCGTCTCGGAAGGCGATCAGGTCCTGGCGACGGTGGCTCCATGCCAGGGAGTCGCCGCTGAAGAGCCAGGTGTCGTCCACGACAAAGGCGACCGAGCCCCGGGTGTGGCCGGGGACGGGGATGGCGACGACGCCAGGTGCGACGGCCGTTGGTCCCTCGCCTCGCAGCAGGTCGGTCGCACTGGGCGCCGCAATCCGGTCGGCCTCGTGGATCCAAACACGGGCGCCGTAGCGTTCTGCCCACAGCGGCGCATCGGCCACGTCATCGCGGTGGGTGAGCAGCACGTGGGCCACGCCGCCCAGGTCATCGACGGGCGACGTCAAGAACCGGGTCAGGCGCGGGGCGTCGATCATGAGGTTGCCCTCGGGACGCAGGACCAGGTAGCTGGTGGCGCCGAACGACGCCTCACTCGTGTAGCCCAGGTCGTGCACCGGCCCGTCGACGGGCAGGGGATAGAGGCCCTGAGGACGTGGGGTTCGTGGCGAGCGGCCGATGGATTGCGTGGGGCAGGCCTCGGCGGCCAGCCAGGCGCGGTGCTCGCCTCCGGGGGTCGAGGGCTGCACCGTCACCACGGACTGGCCGCCGACAGATCCGAACAGCTCGGGGACCAGCTCGCGGCAGGTGCCACAGTCGATGCAGCGGGTGTCGACGAACCAAGCACCCCCTGCGTTGCGAGGGTCGCGCTGGTCGATGCGGGCCACGGGCCAACGCTACGACGTGCGACACCCTTATCGTTCGGCCGCCGAACGCAGGAAGTCGACGAGGCGGTCGACGTGGGCATCGAAGGTGAACTCGCGGCGCTGGGACCAGACGCTGTCCCGTAGCGCCGCCATCCGACCGCCATCTCGTAGCTGGGCAGCCAGGTCGTCGCCGTCGCGCCAGAAGACCCCGAGATCCCGCTCGCGGGCCAGGGTCTGGGTGGCCACGATCGACCCGCTGTTGTCGCGCTGGATCATCGGGACTCCGGCGGCTGCCAGCGTCGCCATCCGCGCCGGATAGTTGAGGTCGTCCCACGTGGCGGCGAAGGAGTCACCGTGGTTGTCGCTGCTGAAGCCGTGGAGCCAGCCAGCGTCGTACTTGGAGAACTCCGCCACCCAGGCAGGCTGGTCGACCTGGCGATGGAGGTGGAAATGGGCCGGGGCGAGACGCTGAACCTCCGCCACCCACGACTGCATCTGGGCCGCTGCCTTCTCGCTGTAGAGGTGGACATGCACGTTGGCCCGGGCCAGCGCGCCGACCACCTCGGGTTCAGGGCCCATCGGCCGTCCGGGGATCACCGTGTGCACTGCGCCGTCTCGCGACGAGAGCAGCGGGGATGGTTCACCGGCCAGCCACTCACCTTTGGGCAGGTCGCCGTCGACGACGAGCGCCGGGACCATCGCGCTGGCCGGAACCGTCGCCGCGAACCACTCCCGCAGCTCAGGGCTGGAGTAGACGACACCGTCGGAGCGGGTGTGCAGGGAGACCAGATCGGCCCACAGGCCGTGCTCGCGTGCGTGGGCCGGGCCCTCCTTGAGGTGCCACACGAACGGGATCCCCAGGTCGGCGCCGAGCACCTCGTTGGCGAAGCTCACTGCTTGCCAGTTGAGCAACGCGTAGATGACGTCCGGTTGGAGGCGGCGTACCGCATCGCGCCAGCCATGTCGCGCAACGTCGGCGACGTGACCGAACGGCAACGGCCCGACGGTGTTGAACCACACCGGGGTGTCGGTCCAGAGGCCATGCAGCTCGTGCCCCCGCTCCTCGAGCAGGAGGATTCGTTCGGGGTTGTGGGCCAACTCCCCGACGAGCAGTACCCGCAGGCCGTCGCTCGCCCGTGGAGTGGACGCTCGCTCCCGGAAGCGACGGTAGTGCTCCACCTCGTCGTGCAAGTGGCCGACGGTGCTGTGGAAGCGGAGGGGTTCGCGCACCGCGTACCGGGCGCGGTAGGTGTTGAGCCCTCCCCAGGGCTCGCGCAAGGCGGTGTGGCGCTGGAGGGGATGACATCCCCACTCACAGGTCACCACACCGGTCTCGACGGCGGGGCCGTGCCGGAGCAGCCGCGTCCACAGCATCCTGTCGAGGTCGTCGGTGGTGAGCTCCGACCGTTCCACCCAGCGGTCGTCCGTCCGGCGGTGGGCCACCTGGACGAGCTGCAACGGCTCTCCCTCGATGCGCCCTGGCGACGTCTGCACCTGGTGGTGACGGACGCCGGCTATCGCCAGGACGGCCTCTGGCGCCCCGTCCAGGGCGGCGAGCAGCGCCGAGAGGTGGTCGCGGTGAAAGAGGTCATCCGACGGCAGGTAGGCGACATAGTCGCCTCTGGCGCAGTCGAGACCCCGGTTGAGGGCGGCACCAAGGCCACGGTTGCGGTCGAACACCTCGAGGCGGACCCGAGGGTCGTCGAGTGCCGGCCCGAGCGCGTTCTTGGTCTGCCCCGGTGAGCCGTCGTCGACCACGATCAGCTCCCAGCTCGGCTCGCTCTGGGCCAGCACTGACGCGACGGCCCCGGGGAGGAACGCATCCTGATCGTAGGTCGGCATGATGACGCTGGCCCGCACAGTGGCAGAAACTAGGCGGCACCGGCCGAGATCTGGTGCCAGACGCCCGCCGCATTGCACCTCTGGTTTGACTTGTCCGCCGCGGCCCTGGTTAGTGTGGTCCAAGCAGCGCCCCCCCGGCTTCAGCCGCGCGAGAGGGCTCTCCCTCCGGCAGAGCGTCAGAGGGTCGGCCAGTCCGAGCCCAGCAAAGGGCGCCTGTTGTCGGGCACCCGAGAAGGAGATTCCCCCATGGCTGCAACCGCTCCCACAGTGGCGCGCCCTCGCCACGGCGGCTCAGCCGTCCGCATCAACCGATCGCGCCTCGCCGCCGTCTTCGGGGTCGTCGCTTGCCTGCCTGCGCTGCTGGCGCTCGTGCTGCCGACGGCCACTGCCGGCGCCGCCGCCGCCGGCACTGTGATCACCCGGGGTCAAGCCGTCTTCTACGGCGCCGCCGAGACCCAGCCGGTGACGGCGATCGCCTCCTCGCCCAGCGGCCAGGGCTACTGGCTCGCTGCGACCGACGGCGGCGTCTTTGGCTTTGGTGACGCCACTTTCCACGGGTCAATGGGGGCTTCGTCGCTGGCGACTCCCATCGTCGACATCGCCGCCACTCCCACCGGAGGCGGCTACTGGTTGGCGGCCGCCGGCGGGGGCATCTTCGCTTTCGGCGACGCCACGTTCCAGGGTTCCACCGGGAGCCAGCGCCTCAACCAGCCCGTCGTGGGGATGGCGGTCACGCCGACCGGTGCCGGCTACTGGCTGGTGGCGGCCGACGGTGGCATCTTCGCCTTCGGCGACGCCGCCTTCCACGGCTCTGCGGGGGACCTGCGGCTGAGGGAGCCCATCGTGGGGATGGCCGCCAGCCCCACCGGCGCCGGCTACTGGCTGGTGGCGGCCGATGGTGGCATCTTCACCTTCGGCGACGCCGCCTTCCACGGCTCCGCGGGGCGCCTGCGACTGAGGGAGCCCATCGTGGGCATGGCCACCACTCCTGGCGGCGACGGCTACTGGTTGGCGGCCGCCGGCGGGGGCATCTTCAGCTTCGGCGCCGCTGCCTTCCACGGGACGGCGGGCGAGGCCGGGCCCAGCCCCGTCGTCGGCATCGCCGCCACCCCTGGGGCTGATGGCTACTGGGTAGCCACGGGCGGCGAGCACGTCGGCACCTTCGAGGTCACCTGTTACTCCCTCCCGGGAATGACGAAGTCGGGTACCCCCGTATCTCAAGAAGGTGTCGCCGTCGACCCCCGCGTGATCCCCCTCGGCACCCGCATGTTCATCGAGGGTGTGGGCACCCGGGTAGCGGTCGACACCGGGGCGGACATCAAGGGCAGGAGGCTCGACATCTGGCACCCCTCCTCGACCTACTGCCGCGAGTTCGGTCGCCAAGCCCTCGCCGTCCACCTCACGACGTAAGGAGCGCCTCAGAAGGGTCAATCCTGTCGAGGGTCTTCCTCGGCGTCACCACTGCCGCCGTGCTTCCAGTAGCCCCGTACCGTCGCGTGGCTCCGGGGCACCCCCCGCTCCTCGAAGAGGTGACGGCGGATCCGCTGGACCGCCGCAGCTTCGCCGGCCACCCATACCCTGGTGCCGGGCGGCAACTCCGCGCCCCGGAGAGCAGCGACGAGGGCCTCGCCGGCGGCCGCACCGCGCTCCTGGTCCCACCAGGTCACCGAGGCGGCGGGGTGGTCGGGTAGAGAGACCGTGGCCTCGGGCTGGGCCGCCTCGATGTGCACCTGCACGGGCGTCTCGCGCGGCAATGCCTCGAGCAGCTGGCTGATGGCGGGAATGGCAGCTTCATCGCCGGCCA
>JAHWJQ010000108.1 GCA_019348305.1 Actinomycetota bacterium | reverse complement strand
GGCGGCGAAGGTGCGCGCTATGCCGACCCCGTTCTCGTGCTGGGGGAAGCCCTCGTAGGCGTCCGCCGGCGGGAAGGGCCGGTCGGCGAGGAGGAAGTACTCGTCGGCGGCGAACACCATCCTGCGGCCCAGGGCCCGGAGGAACACGTCCTGCCACCGCGACACGGTGTCGAGCACGGCGCAGGATTCCTCGCTCGTCGTGGCCCGCATGGTTGCCTCGCCCGAGTAGCGGCTCACGCCCAGGGGCACGACGCAGACGGTGGCCAACCCCGGGTACTCGTCGAGCACCCCGGCCAGGGTGTCTTCGAGGATGGCGCCGTCGTTGATGCCCGGGCACACCACGATCTGGCCGTGGACCTCGACGCCGTGTTCGAGCAGCAGGCGCAGCCAGCGCAGGCTCGTCGCCCCCCGGCGGTTGCGCAGCATGGCCGCCCGCCGCTCGGGGTCGGTGCAGTGGATGCTCACGAACAGCGGGCTGAGCCCCTCGGTCACCACCCGCTCCAGATCGGCCTCGGTGAACCGGGTCAGGGTGGTGAAGTTGCCGTACAGGAACGACAGCCGGTAGTCGTCGTCTTTGAGGTACAGGCTCTTCCGCAGCCCGGGCGGCAGCTGGTAGATGAAGCAGAACTCGCAGTGGTTGTCGCAGGTCTGCACCCGGTCGAAGACCGCCGAGCTCACCTCGATGCCCAGGAGCTGGCCCTCGTCCTTTTCGACCGCCAGGGTCAGCTCGAGGCCACCCCGGCTGACCACAAGCTCGACGTCGGCTTCGTCGGCCAGGAGGCGGTACTCGATCACGTCGCGGGGGACCTGCCCGTTCATGGCCACCACGTCGTCGCCGGGTACGACCCCGGCCCGGGCAGCCGGCGAGGCGGGCTCGACGGCCACCACCCGAGGCAGTGACATGCGGTAAGTCTAGGGCCCGGCGCCTCCTACGCCGTTAGTTGGCACCCGAGGACACCTAACCTTGGCTCCGTGCCCGTCGAGCAAGTCCTGCTGGCCCAGCCGCGGGGCTTTTGCGCGGGCGTCGAGATGGCGATCAAGGCGCTGGCCTGGATGGTGCAGGTGCACGAGCCACCCGTGTACTGCTACCACGAGATCGTCCACAACCGGCTCGTGGTCGAGCGCTTCCGGGCCGTGGGCGTGATCTTCGTCAACGACGTGAGCGAGGTGCCGGAAGGTGCACCGCTGATGTTGTCGGCCCACGGCACCGCCCCCGAGGTGGTCGCCGCCGCCCGGGCCCGGGGCGGCGTGGTGGTCGACGCCGTCTGCCCGCTGGTCACCAAGGTCCACCACGAGGTCAAGGTCCGCGCCGGCAAGGGGTACACCGTGCTCTACGTGGGCCACGAGGGCCACGACGAGGCAGTGGGCACGATGGCCGTTGCCCCCGACTCGGTCGAGCTCGTGGAGAGCGGCGACGACGTCGACCGCCTGGCGCTGCCCGAGGACCAACCGGTTGCCCTTCTCGCTCAGACGACACTGGCCATGCAGGACTGGGCCGGCGTGATGGACCGGGCCCGCGAGCGGTTCCCCCAACTCTGGATGCCGGGCCGCAGCGACCTGTGCTTCGCCACCACCAACCGCCAGACGGCGCTGCGGGCCATCGCCGACAAGGCCGACGCGGTGGTGGTCATCGGCTCGGAGAACTCCTCCAACACCGTCGCGCTGGAGAAGACGGCGGTAGCGGCGGGGTGCGGGCGGGTGCTGCGGGTCAACTCGGCCGACGAGGTGCCCGACGACCTCAGCGGCGTGGTCGGCGTGACGGCGGGCGCCTCAGCGCCCGAGGAGCTGGTCAACGCCATCCTGGCCAAGCTGGCGCCGGTGTCGGGCGTCGAGGTGGTCGAGGTCACCGACGAAGACGAGTACTTCCCCCCACCCCGCGAGCTGCGCACCCTGCTGGCCGAGCGGGGCTTGGACGACGCCCTGGCCGAGGATCGCTCCGTCTCGGCCAGCCAGGTGCTGGCGTCGTTGCGTCGCAGCTGAGGGAGCGGCGGCGGCGCCGCCGGGCGGCTCAGCCTGGGCCGCGGGACGCCGGCTGGCCCGCCTTCTTCTGGGCCTCGTCGAAGAGCCGTTGGAGCTCGGAGCGGAGCCGGTCGTTGAGCTCGCGCACGGCCCGGCGTGACGCCCTGGCCGCGCCCGTGTCCTCGGCCTGCAGCGGGGGCCCGACGACCAGGTGCACCCGCACCGGCCTCGGCACCTTGGCCCCGATGGGCAGGGCCGCCTCCGAGCCGCCGATGCCCACCGGCACGATGGGAGCCCCCGTCTTGGCCGACAGGTAGGCGGCGCCTTCGAAGATCTCCCCCACCACCGGCCCGGTCCTGCGGGAACCCTCGGGGAAGACCACCAGCGGCTCGCCGCCCCTGAGCACCTCGATGCAGGTGCGCAGCGCCTCGCGGTCGGCAGCGCCCCGGTTGACGGGAAAGCCCCCCAGGGTGGTGAAGAGCCAGGCCGCCGGCTTGAGCTTCCACATCTCCTTTTTGCCCATGTAGCGCAGGCGCCGGCGAGTGACGGCCGCCACCAGTGGGGTGTCGATGTTCGAGCGGTGGACCGCGCTCAGGATGAAGGGGCCGTCGGCCGGCACGTGCTCGAGCCCCTCCACCCGCTCCCGCCAGAAGAGCCGGCAGAGAGCGACCAGAGCACCGCGCACGAAGGCGTAGACGGCGAGTTCGAATCGGGCTCTCACAGCTTGGACAGCACCTCCTCCACGATGTCGGCGATGTCGCGGCCGGTGGTGTCGATGACCAGGGCATCGGGCGCCGCCATCAGGGGAGAGACGGCCCGGATGGTGTCGGCCCGGTCCCGCCTGGAGATGTCCCGGGCCACCTCCTCGCCCAACTCGAGCGCCCGGCGCCGGAGCCGCTCGTCCTCGTCGGCTATGAGGTACACCTTGAGGTCGGCCTCGGGGAAGACCACGGTGCCGATGTCTCGACCCTCCACGACTCCCCCGCCCCGCTCCCGGGCCCAGGCCTGTTGGCGGCGAACCAGCTCGGCCCGCACCGGCGACGCCGCCGCGACCGCACTGACGGCCCGGGTCACGGCAGGGCCGCGGATGGCGTCGGTGGCGTCCTCACCGTCGACCAGCACCCGCTCGGCCACCTCGATGTCGAGCTGCTCGGCCAGCGCGGCGAGCGCGTCGGGCGCGGCCAGGTCGACGTCGCGGTGCAGGGCGGCGAAGGCAACCGCCCGGTACATCGCCCCGGTGTCGAGGTAGGGCAACCCCAGGCGGGCGGCCACCTCCTTGGCCACCGTCGACTTGCCCGAGCCGGCGGGCCCGTCGATGGCGATGATCTTCATGGCGCTCATCCCCGACCGACGCTACCGGGCCGGGCCCGCAGTTGGTCGAGGTCGGCGAAGTAGTCGGGATAGGTCTTGGCCACACATCCCGGGTTCGAGATCACGATCCCCGGCGCCCGGAGCCCGAGCAGGGCGAAGCTCATGGCCATGCGGTGGTCGTCGTAGGTCTCGACCCTGGTCGGCCGGGGGGTGCCGGGGTGCACGGTGAAGCCGTCGGGGTCCTCGCTCGCCTGTACCCCGCAGCGCAGCAGCTCGCGCACCACCGCGGCTATGCGATCGGTCTCCTTCCGGCGGATGAAGCCGATGCCGGTCACGCGGGTGGGCGAGTCGGCGAACACGGCCACCGCGGCGAGGGTCTGGGCGGTGTCGGTCAGGGCGGACAGGTCGGCCGAGATGCCGTGCAACCTGTCGGGCCCGACCACTTCGGTGGCGTCGTCGTCACGGCGCACCTCGGCCCCCATCCGCTCGAGCAGGTCGACGAAGGCGAGATCCCCCTGCAGGGCCCGCCTCCCCAGGCCTTCCACCCGCACCCGCCCGCCGGTGATGGCGGCGGCCGCGAAGAAGTAGGAGGCGGCGGTGGCATCGGGCTCGACCGAGTACTCGCTGCCGTGGTAGCAGCCGGGGTCGACGCGGTAGCGCGCGCCGTCGACCTCGGCCTCTACTGCGAAGTGCCTCATCACGGCGAGGGTCAACTCGACGAAGGGCGCCGAGACCAACGCAGTGGTCAGCTCTACCTCGACGCCGCCGGCGAAGTGGGGGCCGGCGAGCAGCAGCCCCGAGAGGAACTGGCTGGAGACGTCGCCCGACACCCGCACCGGGCCGCCGGCGGCAGGGCCTGAGACCCGCACCGGGAGGTGGCCGGGCTCGCCCTCCTCGACCACGGTCGCCCCCAGCTCCCCCAGCGCGACCAGCCCTGGCCCCATCGGCCGGCGCCGCAGCTGGTCGGCTCCGTCGAGGCGGTAGGGGCCCGCGCCGGTAGCCAGGAGGGGGAGCAGGAAGCGGGCGGTGGTGCCGGACTGGCGGGCGTCGAGGTGGACGGGGCCGGGGGGAAGGGCGCCACCGGTTCCCACCGTGCGGATGCAGCGGCCGGCGCCGTCGACGTGCACCCCGACGCCCAGGGCCCGCAGCGCTTCGATCATGGCCACGGTGTCATCGGCGACAAGTGCCCCCCGCAGGGCGGAGCTACCGCGAGCGCTGGCTGCCGCCACCAGGGCCCGGTTGGTCAGGCTCTTCGAGCCCGGGACCCTCACCATCGCGTCGGGCGGCGAGGCCAGCGGCTCGATTGCGAGGAGGTCGGCGCTCACAAGGCCAGGGGCTGCACCGACGGCCGGTAGCCGCGGGCGGAAAGGGCGCCCCGCAACAACTCACCCACCTGGGCGTCGATCAGGAGAAGGAGGACGCCACGCCCCCCCTCCGGGGAATGCGCGATCTCCAGGTCCTCCACGTTCACGCCCAGATCGGCGGCCACCGTCGTGACCTCGGCCAGCACCCCGGGCCGGTCCGGAATCGGCACCCGCACCTCGGCCAGCGCCTCGGCTCGCGTGAGTCCCGTCGGGAGGTTGACGCGGGCGTGGCGGGCCCGCTCGAGGGTGCGCAGCAGGGTCGGGCGGTCGGCCTCGTCCACCACCGTGCGCAGACCGGCCAGGGTGTCGATGAGGCGGTCGAGCACGCCGAGGATGGCCTCGCGGTTGTCGGCGCAGATGTCGGGCCAGATGCCGGGGTGGCCGGCCGCGATGCGCGTCATGTCGCGGAACCCTCCGGCGGCCAGGCGCAGCAGCGTCCGGTGCTCCTCGGCCCCGTCGGCGGCCAGTGTCATGAGGGCGGCGGCGGTGAGGTGGGGCACGTGGGACACCACCGCCACCAGCTCGTCGTGGCGCTGGGGGGGAACGGCGAGCACGTCGGCGCCCAGTGACGACACGACGCTGCGCACCCGGGCGTAGGCCTCGGGATCGGTGGAGGCGGTGGGCGTCAGCACCCAGGTGGCTCCCTCGAACAGCGTGGGGTCGGCCCCCTGCACGCCTTCCTGCTCGGACCCCGCCATGGGGTGGCCGCCCACGAAGCGGGGGTGGTCTATGGCCGCGACGATCGGCACCTTGACACTGCCCACGTCGGTGACCACTCCCGTGGTCGACAGTGCGCCGGCGGCCTCGGCGGCCACCGCGGAGACGGGGGTGGCCACGAAGGTGATCGCCGCGGCGGGGTCGGAGCCGACGGCGTCGAGGGCACCGAGGGAGAGGGCCAGCTCGGCCCGCGCCGGGTCGTGATCACGCCCGGTCACGTACCAGCCGCGGGCTCGCAGGGCCATCCCGATGGACCCGCCCATGAGCCCTGTCCCGATGACCGCCGCCCTATTCGGGGAGGTCATCGCGAAGCCCCCGGGCCCCCTCCAGGTACACGTGGTGGAGCTCGTCGCGGGCCCTGTCCACGTTGGCGTGCATGAGCACCCGGATGCACAGCGGGGTGCCGCCGGCGATGTCGAGCTCGCGGGCGCACAGCAACGGGACGTCACCGAAGCCGATGGCCCGCGCAGCGGCGGCCGGGAACATCGAGTGGATGTCGTCGGTGGCGGTGAAGACGATGCTGATGACGTCGTCCTTGGCGACCTCGTTGCGCTCGAGCATGCGCACCAGCAGGGCCCGCACCCGCTCGTGGAGCTGTTCGGGGGTGTCGGCGTCGACGGTGGTCGCACCCCGCAGGGCTCGTACGGCGCTCACGGCCGAGGAGGTTAGTGGTGCTCGTCGGGCGGACCGGGGGTGGCGGCGGCCGCCAGGGCCCGCACCTCGCCTGCCTCCAGCGGGCGCCACTCCCCTGGCTTCAACCGCCGGTCGGCGAGCGGGCCGATCCGGGTGCGGACCAGACGCAGGACGGGATGGCCCACCGCTTCACACATCCTGCGCACCTGGCGGTTGCGCCCCTCATGGATGGTGATGCGCAGGACGCCGGCGTCGACCCGGGCCACCTTGGCCGGCGCCGTGGGCCCGTCGTCCAGCTCCACGCCGTCGCGCAGGCGACGGAGAGCCGACGGGCCGGGGCCGCCTTCGACGTGGGCCAGGTACTCCTTTTCCACGCCGAAGGACGGGTGGGTGAGGCGGTGGGCCAACTCGCCGTCGTTGGTGAGGACGATGAGGCCCTCGGTGTCGGCATCGAGGCGTCCGACGGGAAAGACGCGGGGGTCGGCCGGCACCAGGTCGACGACCGTGGAGCGGCCGTGGGTGTCGGCCGCGGTGCTCACCACGCCGGCGGGCTTGTTGAGCAGGTAATGGACGAGCCCGGGAGCGACCGGCACCAGCGCCCCGTCCACCTCGATCACGTCGACCAGCGGATCGACCCGCCGCCCCAGCTCTGCCACCTCTGCGTTGACGGTCACCCGGCCCTCGGCGATCAGCTCCTCGCAGGCCCGCCGGCTGGCCAGGCCGGTGCGGGCGAGCACCTTCTGGAGGCGCTCGCCGGCGGGAGGCTCGTTCACAACCCGGAGCTGGCCGCTTCCGCCTCCGGAGGCTGGTCGGCCCGCAGGCCCTGCTCCAAGGCCTCCACCACCTCGTGGCCGGGCACGAACTGCCCGAGGGCGGGCAGCTCGGCCAGCGAGTCCAGCCCGAGGCGCTCGAGGAACAGCGGGGTGGTGCCGTACAGCACGGCCTGGCCCGGCCCGGGGTCACGCCCCACCTCGGCGACGTAGCCCCGCTGCTGCAAGGTCCGCAGCACCCCGTCGACGTTGACGCCCCGGATGGCCGACACCTGGGCCCGGCTCACCGGTTGCTTGTAGGCCAC
>JAHWJQ010000107.1 GCA_019348305.1 Actinomycetota bacterium | reverse complement strand
CGGTGTCGCGCCCGGCCAGCACCGCGCCGACGCCCGCCGCGTCGGAGAGGCGGGCGGCGGTGTTCACGGTGTCGCCGACGACGGTGTAGCTCAGGTGCGCCTGGATGCCGGCGAGCACCTCCCCCGTGTTCAAGCCCACCCGCAGACCGAGCCGCCGGCCGCCGCCGCTCTCCTCCTCGACCACGCGCCGGACGGCCGACTGCATGCGGGCAGCCGCCCGGACGGCCCGCTCGGGGTCGTCCTCGTGCGCCGTCGGGGCGCCGAAGACCGCCATCAGGCCGTCCCCGGTGAGCTTGTCGACGTGCCCGCCGAACTCCTGCACGGCGGTGGCCAGCGTCGCGAGCACCCGGTCGGTCAGGCCGCCCACCCGCTCGGCGCGCAGCGTCCCCTGACCGCCGGTGACGCTGACGGTCGGGGCGTCGCCGGCCACCACGTAGGGGGTGCGGCCGCTGCGCAACTCGGGACGGCCGCGCAGGATCTGGGCGCGGCCGAGGGTGGTGCGACCGACGACGTGGCCCTCGGGGTCGATGATGGCGCCGTAGCCGGTGGGCGCCGACTGCACGACCCAGCGCCCGGTGGCCCACGCCTGCAGCTGCGACGCGGCCACCTCCTGGGTGGGCACCTGGCTGGACGTGAACGACGCGGCGTTGGTGGGCACGAGGAGGATCTCGCCACCGGCCCTGACCGCCTCGCGACCGCGGCTGGCGAAGAAGACCTCGAAGGAGATGGCGACGCCCAGGTTGCCGGCCGGCGTGCGCAGCAGCCCCGGGCCGCGGCCGGCGACGGCGTCTCGGGGCAGCACGCTCAGGTCGACGAAGCCCTCGAGCAGCCCCCGGAGCGGCACGTACTCGCCGAAAGGGACCCGCTTGGTCTTGACGTAGCGGTCGACGATGTCGCCGGCCGGCGACCAGGCCACGGCGACGTTCTGGAAGTTGAGCTCGCCCACGTCCTCGGTGACCCCTGCCACCACCGTCGCCTGCAGGCGCTGGGCGATGGCGGCCAGGGCGGCAGCCTCCTCGGTGTCGGGGAGCGAGGCGACATCGATGGTGTTCTCCGGCCACAACACCAGGTCGAGCGAAGGCGAGAGGTTGGCGCTGACGGCCAGGTGGGCCTGCAGCACCGAGGTGGGGTCGGACTCGACGGCGCGGAAGCCGCGCTCACCGCCTCCCTGGACCACCGCCACATCCAACCGTTGCCGCGGGTGGCCGTCGGGCGCGGCCAGGCCGGCGCTGGCCAGGGCCACGACGACGGCTCCGAGGGCGCCGGCCGCCTTCCACCGCCGGGCGGCAGCAGCAGCCACCGCGCTCCCGGCGACGCCGGCGAGGGCCGTCACCAGCAGCGGACCGCCCAGCCTGGCGGCGGGAGCGAGAGGTCCGCCGGCCTGGCCCAGCGGGATCCCGGCCATCGGCAGGCCACCGAAGGGAACCGCCCCCCGGGCCATCTCGGCCAGCACCAGCGCGCCCGGCAGCGCGAGCAACGTGGGCCCGAGCGGTCCTCGGAGCGGCGTGGGGGGCCCGAATGACCCGACCGGGCCGGCGGCCCGGGTGGCGGCGGGCACCACGGCACAGGCGGCGGCGAAGAACGACGCCTCGAGCAGCAACAGCGCCCCGAAGCCGACGGCATGGAACTCCGTGATCCAGAACAGGGTGGGAGCGAACAGGCCCAGGCCGAAGCACAGCCCGGCCGCCATCCGGGCCCGCAGCCTCAGGTGCTGCAGCCGCCACGCCACGAACCCCAGCCCGGCGAAGCCCAGGGCCCAAAAGCCCCAGGGAGGTACGGAGGCAGCAACGAGAAGCCCGGCGGCGATGGCGGGCGCCGCCACCCGGCCCCGCCGGCGCGGCGTCTCTCCTGCAACGGCTGCGGTTTCGATGGGGGGGCATCCTTCCAGCCCTCCCGCCCGGCGTCAGTCCGGGTCCGAGCCGGTCAGGATCTGCCGGATCTGGTCGGCCGGGTACAGCCGGTGCCCGCCGGGCGTGCGCACCGACGGGATGCGGCCCCGCCGGGCCCACTCGGCCACCGTACGTTCCGACACCTGGAACAGCCGTGCCACCTCGCGGGTGCGCAGGAGGCGTCCGGCCAGCATCGGCGGGACGCCGTCACTGCCGAACAGCTCCTGGAGCAGTTCTTCGCGGGTAGTGGGCACGCAGTGTCATTCGGCAGTCTGAACTGAGAAGACGATGATTCGATGTCACTATCTTCCGGTTCCGGCCAACCTGCCGGACTAGTCCGACAGTAGGACGCCACGGGTCATGCCTCCCGGCGCACCTCGGTGGCCGGCTTGTCGTCCCGCAGCCCCTTGTAGGAGGGGTGGCGGAGCGTGCCGTTGTGGGTCCATTCGCTGAACTCGACCTCGGCTACCAGGCACGGCTCCAAGAACTGGGCCTGGCGGTAGGGGACCTTGTCGGCAAAGGGGCTGGTGGGGCGGGCGAGGGGCGCGAACAGTCCCGCTAGTCGGGTCAACTCGGCGTCGGTGAACCCGGTCCCCACCTTCCCCGCGAAGCGCAGGGCCCCCGCGTCGTCGTGGTAGCCGGCCAGGAGGGCGCCGATGCGACCCGTACGGTTGCCTGCTCCCGCCAGCCAGCCCCCGACGACGACCTCCTGGCGGGAGGTGTTCTTCACCTTGAGCCAGTCGCGGCTGCGCCGGCCCGGGAGGTAGAGCGACGAAACGCGCTTGGCGACCACGCCCTCTAGCCCGCCGCTGCGGCTCGCTTCGAGCACGGCCGTGCCGGAGCCGAGATGGGCGGCCGGCGTCTGCCAGCCCGGACCGGCGAGCTCGAGGTCGTCCAGGAGGCGGCGCCGGTCCTGCCACGGCAGGTCTCGCGTGGAGCAGCCGTCGAGGTGGAGCAGGTCGAAGATCAGGTACCCGAGGGGGCACCGGCCGACGCGGCTGGCCACGTCCCGCTCGCCCGTCACGTGCATCCTTGTCTGCAGGAGGCTGAAGCTGGGTCGCCCCTGTTCGTCGAAGGCCACCACCTCGCCGTCGAGCACCATGTCGTGGCCCGGGCAGGCGCCGGCCAGGCCGTGCAGCTCTGGATACCTGGCCGTGATGTCGTTCAGGTTGCGGCTCTCGAGGTGGAGGCTGCCATCGCGGAGGTAGGCCACGGCCCGCACCCCGTCCCACTTGAGCTCGTAGCCCCATTCCTCGTCGTCGGAGGGGAGGGCGGCCGCCGCCGAGGCCAGCATCGGCACGAGTCGCGAGGGGAAGGGCTCGGTGGTCACGGCAAGCCATCATCCTGGTCGTTCTGCTGCTCGTGGGCCGCGTCCGAGGCTGGTCGAAGTTTTTCGGTTTGGGGCGGCGTCTGCAGGGGCACAACCAAGCCACTTCCTGGACGAGCCAGCGCCTTCCCGCCGAGGCCTGCTCGTCCGGACAAGCGTCCCTGCAGGGCGGCATCCCGCCGGCCTCCCTGCAGGGACCTTTTTGTCATCGCCCCGCTCTGTTGCTCAGCCGGGGAGGCCGCTCAGCTGATCGGCGGCGGCCTGGGCGCCGGCGATGCAGGTGGCGATGCCCACTCCCCGCAGGTAGGCGCCGGCCAAGGCCACGCCCGGTGCGTCGGCGGCCAGCGCCGCCACCGCCTCGGCCTGGCGTACGAGGTGCCCGGGGGGGAACTGTGGGAACGCGCGCGGCCAGCGCGACACCCGCACCGCTGCCGGAGCGCCCGACAGCGCGAGCGCCTCCCCCACCTCGGCCTCCACCCGCTCGGTCAGCTCGACGTCGCCGAGGGCCAGTGCCCGCTGGTCGCCGTCGCGGCCCACCGACGCTCGCAGCACCACCCAGTCCCCGGCGCCGTCGCCCGGCCACTTGTTGGAGAACACCGAACAGGCGGTGACCAGCCGCCCCTGGTTGCGGGGGACGAGGAAGCCGCTGCCGGTTGGCTTGGGCGACAGGTGCGGGGCCGGGTAGGCGAGGCTCACCACGGCAACCGAGACGTACTGCAGCGGCGCCAGCAGTTGGCCGGCGGCCGGGCTGAGCGGGGCCAACAGCCCCGAGGCGACGAAGGAGGGGACCGCCACCAGGACCCGCTCGGCCATCAGCGACTCGCCGTCGGCCCGCACCAGGTAGCCGCCCGCCACCCGCTCGATGCCCCGCACCGGGGTGGAAAGGCGGAGCTGGGCGCCGAGGCTCGACACTGCCTGCGCTAGTGCTTCGACCAGCTCTCCCATCCCGCCGGCCGGCGCCGCGAAAGGCGAAGGTTGTCCCCTCGGCCGGGTGGCGGCGTCGGCCCGCAGTCCCCGCATCACGCTGGCCGACCGCCGGGCCGCGGCGGCCAACGCCGGCGCCGCCACCTCGACGCTCAGGCGCTCGCTGCGGCCGGCGTTGATCCCTCCCAGCAACGGGTCGACGAGGCGCTCGTGCACCTCGGCGCCGTAGCGGCGACGGACGAGCCCGCCCACGCTGACGTCGCGCTCGAGCGGCCGTCCCGGCAACCACGGCTCGATGCCGGCCCGGGCCACGCCCCACGGCGACAGGATGCCGCTGCGGGCCAGAGGGCCGAGCTCGACCGGGGCGCCCAGGAAGAGCCCTGCCGGCAGGGGCCGCAGCTTGCCGTCGAGCCACAGCGCCGCCTCGGAGGTGGCCGGGCTCACCAGCCGGTCGTCCAGGCCGAGCTGGCGGCACAGGTCGAGGGCGTGGGGCATCCGGGTGAGGAAGGCGTCGGCCCCCTCATCGACGGGGCGGCCGGCGAAGCGGGTGGTGAGGATCTTGCCCCCCATCCGGGGCCCCGCTTCGAGCACGGTCACCTCGTGGCCGGCGAGGGCCAGCCGGTGGGCGCCGGCCAGCCCGCTGATGCCGCCACCCACCACCACCGCCCGCGGGGTCGCGACGGGCCTGGTCGTCACCGGCCTGACCGGCCCCCGGGGGGCACGCCGCAGTCGGCCACCAGGTCGGCCAGGAGCTCCAGGAAACGGGGGTCGTCGTTGAGCGAGGCCGTGCGCTCCAGCCGCAGCCCCGCCGCCTCGGCCACCGCTCGGGCCTCGACGTCGATGTCGTAGAGCACCTCCAGGTGGTCGGCGGTGAAGCCGGCCGGGCACACCACCACCGCATCGAAGCCCTCGCCCGGCAGCCCGCGGATGACCTCCAAGATGTCCGGGCCGAGCCACGGCTCGGGGGTGCGGCCCGCGCTCTGCCATGCCACCCGCCACGACGCCAGCCCGGCCGCTGCCGCGAGGAGGGCGGCGGTCTGGTGGAGCTGGTCCGGGTAGCTGGGCTGGTCGAGCCCGGCCGCCCGCTGCGGCAGGCTGTGCGCGGTCACGACCACCTCGGTCCTCATCCCCGCCGGCAGGCGCGCCAGGGCGGCGCGGGTGCGCTCGGCCAGCAGCGCGATCAACCCCGGCGCGTCGTACCAGGCGCCTACCAGTCGGGCCGGCGCCGCCCACGCCCGCTGGGCCCGCTCGTGGTACTGGCCCACCGACACCGCCGAGTAGTGGGGGGCGAGGACGAGGAAGGCGGCCTCCTGCACGCCAGCCGAGCGGAGGGTGGTGACGCCCTCTTCGATGGTGGGGGAGGAGTGCTTGAGGCCCAGTGCCACCCGCCACCCCCCAGGGCGGCGCCCGTCGAGCACCCGCTGCAGGCCCTCGACCTGGGCGCGGGTGCGCTCGGCCAGCGGAGAGAGCCCGCCGATGGCATCGTAGCGACGCCGCAGGTCGGCCAGCTGCTCGGGGCTGGGCGGGCGCCCCCGGCGGATGTCGGTGTAGTACGCCCCCAGGTCCTCGGGGCGCTCGGGGGTGCCGTAGGCCATGACGAGGGCGCCCCGGGCCAGTTCACCCACGCCGTTCATCCACCGGCGTGCACGAGCTCCACGACCCGCTGCAGCACCCCGGGCCGGGTCTCCGGGCGTACGCCGTGGGCCAGGTTGAACACGTGGCCGGGCCGCCCGCCGTTGGCCTCGAGCACGGCCCGGGTCTTGGCCTCCACCACCTCCCACGGGGCCAGGGCCACGGCCCACGGGTCGAGGTTGCCCTGCACCGCCACGCCCGGCCCCACCCGCCGGCGGGCCTCGTCGAGGGAGATCGAGGAGTCCACGCTCACCACGTCGGCGCCTGCTTCGGCCCATTGGGCAAGGAGGCCGGCGCTGCCCACCCCCGAGACGATGCGGGGGACGCCGAGGTCGGCGAGACCGCTCAAGATCTTGCCCACCGAGGGCAGGACGGCGGCGCGGTAGTCCGCCGGCTCGAGCGCACCCGCCCAGGAGTCGAACAGTTGGACGGCGGCGGCGCCTGCTTCCACCTGGGCCCGCAGCGACGCCAGCGCCAGGTCGGCCAGCCGGTCGAGCAGGGCGGCGAACAGGGGCGGGTCGGCCCACAGCAACCGGCGGGTCCTCACGTAGTCGCGCGAGGGCCGCCCTTCGATGAGGTAGCTGGCGACGGTGAAGGGGGCGCCGGCGAAGCCGATGAGGGGCACCTCGAGCTCCTTCACCAGGATCCGCACCGTTTCCAGCACGTAGGGGATGTCGGCGTCGGGCTCCAGCGCCCGCAGCCGTCCCAGGTCCTGGGCCGAGGCGAAGGGCTGGGCGACGACGGGACCGGTCCCGGCCACGATGTCGACTCCGAAGCCCACCGCGTGCACCGGCACCACGATGTCGCTGTAGAGGATGGCCGCGTCGACGCCGTAGCGGCGCACGGGCTGGAGGGTCAGCTCGGCGGCCAGGTCGGGCTGGGCGATGGCTTGCAAGATGTTGGTGTCGCCCTTGCGGGCCCGGTACTCGGGCAGCGACCGGCCGGCCTGGCGCATGAACCAGACCGGGACGCGCTCGGCCGGCTGGCCGCGGCAGGCCCGGAGGAAGGCCGAGGGCGGGGAGGTCGACATGGCCGTTCGATTGTGGTCGCTGGCCCCTCCCAACGCGGCATCAAGCGGCTTTCCCGGCGCTAATCTTGTCGACTCCCTCATGGCGGCCCATCCCGACATCCAGCGAGAGCAGGCGCACATCGACAGGGCCTACGCCCGCCTCGACGAGGTACGGGCCGCCCCCGCCGTAGTGGGCGGCCAGGTGCTCGGCGATCGCGACGGACCGGTGCCGGCCGCCCGTGCACCCGACGGCGACGACGAGATGCGCCTTGCCCTCGGCGACGTACTGGGGCAGCAGGAAGTCCAGCAGCGGCAGCACGTGGCCGTAGAACGTCTCGAGCCGGCCGTCGCGGGCGATGTACTCGACGATCCGCGGA
>JAHWJQ010000106.1 GCA_019348305.1 Actinomycetota bacterium | reverse complement strand
CCTCGACGCCCTCGGGCAACGGCTACTGGCTGGTCGCCTCCGACGGCGGCATCTTCGCCTTCGGCGACGCCGGCTTCTTCGGCTCCGCCGCCGGGGCCCCGCTCCACCAGCTGGTCGTCGGCATGGCCGCCACGCCCTCCGGCAACGGCTACTGGACGGTGGGGAGCGGGCAGTGCGCGGTGCTCGGCGACCGAGCCGACAAGGTTGACCTCGGCGGAGGGTTCGTCTTCCAGACCGAGCTTCGGGTGGGGGCCCACGGGTGCTTCGAGCGCGTGACCTTCGAGTTCGTGAGCGACACCGGGGCGCCGACCGAGATCGCCTACGAGGTGGGGTACCGCCGGCCCCCGTTCCGGCAAGCGAACGGGGACGCGATCGCGGTCGCGGGGAACGCCTTCATCCAGGTGCGCATCGACGGAGCCAGGACCACGAACCTCCAAACGGGCCAGGACACCTACCGCGGGCCCCAAGAAGTGCGCCCGACGAACACCCGGTTCATCCGGGAGGTGCAGTTCATCGAGGACTTCGAGGCCAACCTCGTCTGGGTCATCGGCCTCGACACCACCCGGGACTTCTCGGTGTTCGAGCTCGACGGTCCCGACCGGCTGGTGGTCGACGTCGGCTGAGGCCTACGGCTCCGGGGGCCGTCCCGGGGCGTCGAACCAGAGGTCGGCGCGGCCGTCGGGGTCCCCGGTGTAGTTGATAGTGATCTCGTCGTCGCGGGCGATGGGCCGCACCGCGTAGTACCGGACCACTCCCAGGTCGTAGTCGAGGTCGTAGGCGGCGTTCGGCTCCCAGGAGTGGTTGTAGAGCGAGCCGAAGCCGAGGGCGAGCCCAACGCCGTCGTCGGCCCAGGTGAAGTAGTAGCCCCGCAGCTCCGTGTGCTCGAGGAAGGCCTCCTGCCCTGCGGGGCAGACGATCACCGGGCAGCACTCGACGGGACGGTCGACGGCGATGGCCCGGGCCGCGAAGACGCCAGTGCCGTGGATGGACGACGGTGCGACGTAGAGGTTCTGGGTCCTGGTGATCATCTGGTCCCGAGGCGACGGTGATCGCCTCACCGCAGCTGCGCCGCGCTTCACCCGTTGGTCCCGAGCGGCCGGCGGCCGGCGAAGCCGTCCTCCGGGCGGTGCCACCAGGCGAGGTCGGGCTCGTCCACCTTCCAACACAGCAGCCGCACCTCGCCGTCTGCGTCGCGAGAGGGGAAGTCGATGAGGCCAGCGCCCAGCTGGCGCAGGATCACGCCCCGCTCCTCCAGCTCGGCCATCGCCGCCTCGGCGTGCTCGGCGCCGGCCTCGATCACGATCGTGCCCGGAAGGGGCCCCGGACGCGCCGCCGCGCTCACCAGCCGCAGCAGCTCCCGGAGCCGGGGCAGGTACGCCCGGGCCTCCTCCACCGTCCAGTAGCGCATGCCCAAGTGTCGCGCCTCGCGCCGGCGCCCCACCCGATTCTGGGGATGTCCGCGCACCTCTGAGGTGTGTAGACATCCGCAGAAGCGGGTTGGCGGGGGGCCCATGGCGGATTGGGGGGCAGCACCCATGCCCGCGCCCGCCGCCGGGGGCGATCTTTGGTGACATGACCGCCGGCCCTGCCCCTGCACCCGCCCCCGTCAGTCCTCGCCGGGCCGGTGAGCTGGCGGCATCGACGCCGGCCAGCCGCGACCGCTACGTGGACTTCCTGCGACTGGCCGCCATTGCCGTCGTCGTGCTGGGCCACTGGTTGATGCTCGCCGTCGACTACCGCGACGGGCGCCTCGCCGGCGGCAACCTGTTGGAGCTCGAGCCGTGGACCCAGTGGCTCACCTGGGCCTTCCAGCCCATGCCGGTGTTCTTCATCGTCGGCGGCTACGCCAACGCCGCGTCGTGGGCGGCGGCCCGGCGCGACAGCCTCGGTTACGCAGCCTGGCTGCACGGCCGGCTGTCCCGGCTGCTGCGACCGACGTTGGTGTTCGCCGGCGTGGGCAGTGTCGTCGGCCTCGTCCTCACCTCCACGGTAGGAGGGGAGGCGGTCGAGCGGGCGGTCCGGCTGATCGCCCTCCCGGTGTGGTTCCTCGCCGTCTACGTCGTCATCTGCGCCGCCGGCCCCGCCCTCGTGGCCGGGCAGCGCCGGTTCGGCCACCGGCTGACGCTCGCCCTGGTGGCCGGGGCGGCCCTCGTCGACGTGGCCCACTGGAACCTCGGGGTCCCCCTCGTCGGCTGGCTCAACTTCGCGTTGGTGTGGGGCTTCGCCCACCAGCTCGGGGTGACCTGGCAGTCGCTGCGCCTGCCCCGACCGGCCGGCGGGATCGCTCTGGCCGCAGGTGGCGTCGGCGCCCTGGTGGTCCTCACCCAGCTGGGCGGCTACCCCGTGGCCCTGGTCGGCGGCGACGTGGCCGGTCGCACCAACAACTCCCCGCCGTCGCTGGCCCTGGTGGCCCTGGCCACCCTGCAGTTCGGCATCGTGGCTCTGGTCGCCGGCCCGGTGCGGCGGTGGCTGCAGCGGCGTCGGCCGTGGGAGCTCACCGTGGCCGGCAACGGCATCATCATGACGGTCTTCCTGTGGCACCTCACGGCCGCCGCGGTGGTCACGGTGCTGCTGGCCCCCCGCCGGTGGTTCCCCCACCCCGAGCTCGCCAGCGGTGCCTGGTGGGCCCTGCGGCCGGCGTGGGTTGCCCTGCTCCTCGTGGCCCTCGTGCCCTTCGTGGCCGCCTTCCGCCGGTTCGAGGCGCCGTCGCCGCGGCGAGCGGGCCGCCAGGGGCGGCGGTTCTCGGCCCAGGCGCTGGCCGGCGCCCTGTCGGCGGCCGCCGGGCTCTCGCTGCTGGCGCTGCACGGCTTCGACCCCGTCCCCCTGCCGGCGCTGGCCCTGCTCGCCATCGGCCAGGTGCTGTCGGCGACGAGCACGACCGGGGCCTCGACGCTTGGGCCGTTCCGGCGACCAAAACCGGCCAGACGACGGCCGTCCACGACCAGAACCGGCCAAGCGATCGCTTCGCCCGCCCGGGGCGACAGCTAGGGCAGTGCCCTGCCTGCGCCCACCGTGGGGCTGGGGCCGGCGCCGACGTCGCGAGGGCCACCGCCGGAGGATGCGTCGCCGAAGGCGTGCACCCTGCCCTGGGCGGTCACGACCAGGTAGCCCAGCCCTGAGGGTGACGGCAACAGCTCGACTGCGGTCTCGTTGATGCCGATGCCGGGCAGGCTCCCGTGGAAGGTGGCGTCGCCGAAGGTGAAGATGCCGCCGTCGCGGGCCACCAGCCAGTACCCCTGGCCGGTGGGCGTGGCCGCCATGGCGAACACCGGCTGGTTGAGGCGGATGGCGCCGGTGGAGCCGAAGAAGGCGGCGTCGCCGAAGGAGAAGATCCCGCCGTCGGTGGCCACCAACCAGTACCCCTGGGCGGTGGGTGTCGGTGCCATGCCGACCACCGGGGCGTTGAGCCGGAGGTCGCCGGTGGAGCCGAAGAAGGCGGCGTCGCCGAAGGAGAAGATGCCGCCGTCGCCGGCCACCAACCAGTAGCCGCGCCGCGTCGCCGTTCCCTCCATGCCCACCACCGGCTTGTTGAGCCGCTGCCCGCCCATCGACCCGTAGAACTCCACGTCGAAGCTGAAGACGCCGCCATCCTCGCCGAGTATCCAGTAGCCGCCTCCCGGGCCTTCGGTGATGTCGCGGGCGGGGGTGCGGACGCCGACGCCGGGCAGCGACCCGTGGAACTCGGCGCCCCCGAAGGAGAAGATGCCGCCGTCGCGGGTGAGCACGTGATAGGGGAACGACGCGGCGTTGACCGGGGTGAACCAGTTGGACTTGAGCCGCATGTCGCGGCGGAAGTCGTCGCCGGTGAGATCGAGGGTGCCGCCGCTGAAGGAAAGGCGCATCCGCAGGACACGACCCCCTTCGGCACCGATGCCGTTGCGCTGGAGGACCTGGACCGTGCTCAGGGTGCCCCGCCCGTACTTGGCCTCGATGGTGCCCACCGGGATCGATGCCGTCCAGGTGTGATTGGGGTTGGAGGCGATGTCGTCGCCCTCGTCGACGACGACCGGGAAGGTGCCGCCGGCGCTGAACCCACCGGTGGAGGAGGAGAACTCGGTACGCGCCACCGCCCCGTTGAGGACCCGGACTTCGCCGGCCGTCTCGGCGATGGCCCGGTCGGTGCGGCCGTCTTCGAGGTCACGGAAGCCGGCGGCGTCGGAGATGGCCCTGCCCCCGTACACCTGGCACGACTCGGTGTCACAGGTCTTGGCCGGGCCAGGGCGGTTCTCGGCCTGGGCGTAGGAGCGGGCCGCCACCGCCTGGGCCCGCAGGGCATGCAGGCCGGCGCCGCCGCCCAGGTCGCCCCACGACGCCGGCGACTCCCGGGGGACCACACCTCGCAGGTAGCTCTCCATGTCGAGGCGGTTGAGCGTGCGCTGGCCGCCGGCGTCGTGGGCCTCGACCTGGCCCCGGTACCAGCGGGTGGCGGCGGGGTCGCAGACCTGGAGCATGTTCTGGCGGTCGTCGTCGCGGTGGGTGGGGAAGAAGGCGACGGGGCCGGGCACGGTGGCGATCGACTGCCAGCCGGCGAAGCCGCCCGAGCAGTCGGAGGCGGAGGAGACCTCGAAGAGGTTGGGGGCCACCAGGCGGGCCCGTAGCGCCGAGTAGTTGCCGGCGGCGGCGTTGGTGGTCATGCCGCCCCGCTCCTGGGCCACGATCGTTTGCTGGTTGTCGAGGCGGGCGAAGCGGACCGCCATCTCGGGGTTCCCGATGTTCCCCTCGGTGGTGTTGCCGTAGAAGTGGCCCAGGATCTGCTTGTAGTTGAAGCCGTGGTCGAGGGCGTAGCCCAGGGCCCCGAACTGCCCCATCCCCCGCCCGTGCCCGAAGCCGTGGCCCACGAGGTCGAGGGTGGGCTTGGGAAAGGCGCCGGCGGGGCGTGGTCGGGCAATGCCGGTGCCGATGAGGCCGGCGAGGAGCACGAACAGCACCGCGAGCGCGGCGGGGCGCGAGGAGCGATGGGTCACGGGCAGGCGAGCGTACTGCCCCGCCGCCGGGGTCCTGGGGTCATCGCCGTTCAGTGCGGGTACCGACAGCGGTAGCGTCCGCGGCCGTGCTCGCTGCTGTCGCCGGAGGCGTGGGGGCTGCCCGCCTGCTGCGAGGGATGGTTTCGGTGGCCGACCCCGGCGAGATCGTGGCCGTCGTCAACACCGGCGACGACGTCGTCCTCCACGGGCTGCACGTGAGCCCCGACCTCGACACCATCACCTACACCCTGGCCGGTGCGGTCAGCGCCGAGCAGGGGTGGGGCCTCGAGGCCGAGACGTGGCAGGTGATGGGCTCGCTCGGGCGCTACGGGGCGGTGGCGCCCCCCGGGTCCTCCGCCGGCCAGACCTGGTTCCGCCTGGGCGACCGCGACCTCGCAACTCACCTGTACCGCACCCAGCGGCTGGCCGAGGGCGCCGGGCTCACCGAGGCGACGGCTGAGATCGCGCGGGCCTGGGGGCTGGGCGTGCGCCTCCTGCCGATGTCGGACGACCGGGTGGAGACGAGGGTGACGGTGGCCGAGGGTGAGATCGGATTCCAGGAGTACTTCGTCGGGCTCCGTCACGCCGTCGCCGTGGAGGCGGTGCGCTTCCACGGCGCCGACCGGGCCGTTCCCGGTCCCGGCGTCCTCGACACCCTGGCCGGGGCCGACAGGATCGTCATCTGCCCGTCCAACCCCATCGTCTCCATCGGCCCGGTGCTGGCCGTGCCCGGCATTTCCGACGCCCTGCGGCGCCGGCGCGACGACGTGGTCGCCGTCTCCCCCATCGTGGCCGGGGCGGCGCTGAAGGGGCCGGCTGATCGCCTCCTCACCGAACTCGGCCACGACTGCTCCGTGGTGGGAGTGGCTCGCCTCTACGCGGCCTTCGCGGCGAGCCTCGTGATCGACGAGGCGGATGCCGCCCTGGCGGGCGCGGTGGCCGCCGAGGGGGTGAGGCCGGTGGTGGCGCCGGCCGTCATGTCGGGACCGGCCGAGGCGGCCGCGCTGGCGGAGGTCGTGCTCTCGTGAGCCGGGGCGGGCTGCACGTGATCCCGGTCACCGGCGTCCCCGAGGTGCGCCCGGGCGACGTGCTGGCGGCGTTGATCTTGGCCGGCGGAGTGGCCCTGCACGACGGCGACGTGGTGGTGGTGACCCAGAAGGTCGTGTCCAAGGCGGAGGGCCGCCTGGAGCCGGTCGACCCCGACGACCCCCGTTCGCACAAGGCGTTGGTCGAGCGGGAAGCCGTGCGGGTGCTGCGCCGCCGGGGCGACCTCGCCATCACCGAGACGGCGCACGGGTTCGTGTGCGCCAACTCGGGCGTCGACCTCTCCAACGTCGAGCGGGGCTACGCCGCGCTGCTCCCCCTCGACGCCGATCGCTCGGCCCGGCGCATCCGTGACGGCCTGCGGGCCCGGGGCGGCGTGGAGGTGGGCGTCGTCGTGTCCGACACGTTCGGCCGGCCCTGGCGCCGGGGCCTCACCGACGTGGCCATCGGGTGCGCCGGCGTGGCCGCCGTCGCCGACCTCAGGGGCTCCACCGACTCCTTCGGGCGCCCGCTGGAGGTGACGGAGGTGGCGGTCGCCGACGAGCTGGCGGCAGCGGCCGAGTTGGTGATGGGCAAGGCCCGCAACATCCCCGCCGCCGTGGTCCGCGGCGTCGACCCCGCGTGGCTACGGGAGGCGTCGGTGGCGGCCGAGTTGGTCCGGCCCCACCACGAGGACCTGTTCCGCTGAGCGCCGGCGTCGGCGGCGCTCAGGCGGCGCGGTGGCGGAACCAGTCGACGGTGGCCCGTGTCCCGGCCGGCAGTGATGTCCAGGGCCGCCAGCCGAGGTGGACGGCCGCCCTGCCCGGGTCCAGGGCGGAGCGGCGGAGGTCGCCCGGGCGGTCGGGCGCGTACCGGGGCTCCTGCTGCACGCCGGCGGCTGCCGCGATCACGTCGTAGAGACGGCGGTCGGACGTCTCGATCCCGGTACCGACGTTGAGCAAGAGGCCGTCGCCGCGGTCGGTGGCCCGGGCGAAGGCGTCGACCACGTCGTCGACGAAGGTGTAGTCGCGGGTCTTGGTGCCGTCGCCGTAGATGGTGCACTGCTCCCCGGCGAGGAGCTTGGCCGTGAAGATGGCGACCACGCCGGCCTCGCCGTGGGGGTTCTGGCGGGGACCGTAGATGTTGGCCAGAGCCAGCGCCGTGAACTCGAG
>JAHWJQ010000105.1 GCA_019348305.1 Actinomycetota bacterium | reverse complement strand
GAACGAGTTTGGGGGCGGGTCAGCGGACGGTGGCGGCGCAGGCGTCGGCGAGCTTGGTCGAGGCGATGAGGACCTTGGCGGTTCCCGGGGGGCCGGCCGCGGCCAGCTCGGCGGCGGCCTGGGCCACACGGGGGTCGCCCTCGACGGCCAACCGGCGGATCTCGTCCAGCGCGGCGGCGGTGCGGGGACCGCTGAGTGTCCCGTTGACGACCTCCGTGCGGAACCGCTCGTAACGGTTGCAGGCGGCCCGGCTGTGGTCGGCGGGCGAGCCGCGTCCGGCGAGGGTGACCACGCCGGCCACGCCGGCGGTGACGACGACGAGCAGGATTCCGGCGACGACGAGCTTCCAGCGGCGCCGGCGAGCGGTCGCCGCCGCCCGCTCCTGTTCGCGGCGGGCCGCGTCCTCCCGCCGGCGCCGCTGGACCTGGGCCCCTTCGCGGGCCGCGGTGTCGGTGCGCCACCACGACCGGGTGTGGTTGCCGCAGGCGGCGCACCGCCACGACTCCTGCCGGGCCATGGTCAGCGTCAGCTCGTCGCAGCCGCCGCAGATGGCCCAGCGCCACACCCGCTCGCAACTGGGGCAGCGAAAGCCGGTGGCGGCCACGGCCACCGGGGTCGTCCCGCGGCAGGTGGGGCAGCGGACGGGGGAGCGGGGGCCGTCCGGCTCCGGCTCGAGGGTCTCGTCAACGCCTCCGTCGGTCTCCCCGGCGTCGGGCGGGGGCTCGGTCCACGTCGGCAGGGGTTCCGGCGCCGGCCTCGGCTGGTCGGGCACCACCTCCCGGATGCGCACTGACGGCTCGGTCCGCACCAGGCCGCGGGCCGCCAAGCGGGCCCGCAAGGCCTCGACCGACATGTCCTCCGGCTCGGCCTCGGGCTCGACCTCGGGCGCCTGGTCTGGCTCCAGCGCCGCCGGCTCAGGGTCGCCCGCCGCAACGGTCGCCGCTTCTTCGGCGGGCACCATCCAGCGCACGCTGGCGTCGGGCCGTCGCTCCTGGGGGCGCCGGCGTCTCAGCACGTCACTAGTTGCATCATCAGGGGAGGCCCGGGCTGCCGGAGGGGATCTCCGAGTAGCGGCTCACCTTCCAATCCTTGCCGTAATAGTTCCGTAGGCCGAGGTCATAGCCAATCTTGAGGTTGGGCGTACCGTTGACCCGGACCTCATTGGTCATCACCGACCCGGTCCACCACTTCCCGCCGTTGATGGTGATGCTCGACTGCGGGGCGTAGAGGACGCCACTGAAGGTCAACGTGTCGGACGTGTTGCCGGGATCGAGATGGATTGGCGCGTCGCCGGCCTTGTAGATCTGCACGTTCTTGCTGTAGCCGCCGGAGTTGACGACCGCGCCTCGCATGTCGAGCGAATGGTAGATCGGCTTTCCGTCGGCGCCTATCACGAGGTTGCCGCTGGCATCCACGTCGGGCAGCACGTAGACGATGAGCGGGGGGTTGGTTACGGTCACGGTGCCGACGAAGGACACGTCACGCCGGCACACGTAGGGGGTGCCGCCGCCTCCGTCGACGGTACCGGTGAAGACACCGTCGACGGGGCAGGGCTGGGTGGCCCCGGTGGGAGCCACCACCTCGGTCATCGGCTCGGGGTCGGACAGGGGGGCAAAGTTGGGGCAGTCCTTGTTGCCGGCCACAGCCCTCGTTCTCAGCCCGGTCGGGAAGGAGCCGCCCTGGCACACCGTGGTGCCGTTGGACCCGACGTTGACCGCTTCGGTGCTCGTCCCGGTCACGACGTCGAAGCTGTAGAAGTTCGAGCGCCCGCCGACGCGGCCGTCGAGGGTCAGGTTCTGTTGTGAGAACAGCGCGTAGGGGAACCTCGCGGTGCGGGTGACGCGGGCGGCGACTGCGTGGTTCGAGCGCCCCACGGTGCCCCGGGAGCGGACCACGTACTCGGTCTCCGACACCTTGTCGGCGGTATAGGCGAATTGGCCGGCGCCCGCCACCCCGGTGGCCGTCCAGTCGGGCGGCGCCGACTGGTCGATCTTGAACAGGGCGTCGGAAAGGCCGGCGTCGGCGGCGGCCAGGGCGGCGTCGAAGTCCTGGCCCGACCGCATGCTCCCGAGCACGCTCAGCGTGCGGGCCAGGATGGCGATGCTCAGGGTGCTGAGGATCATCATGACGATGACGGCGATGACCAGGGTGGCGCCCTCCTCGGCCGCCTTGTCGCCGTCACACCGGCGCCACCCCCCAAGGGTCAGTCGCATCCCGCACCCCCTGGCAGCCGGTTGCGAAGCATGACGTCGGACACCAGCCGCACTGGCTCGGGCCCGGGTATCGGAGCCGCCCGCAGGTCGATTCGGATGCGGATGGTGCAGTGGGCGATCGTCCCGGGGGTGTCGCTCCAGCTGAAGCCGGTGCCGTCGGCGCGGTAGTAGGTGAACAGGGGTTGGGCCAGCGACCGGTTGGCCACCCCGGCCAGGCGGTGGGTGACGGCCACGGTGCCGTCGGAGTGCAGCAGCTCCCGGACGAGCGCCGGCGGGGCGGTCCCGGTGTCGGGCTCGACCCTCCAGCGGATCGAGTCGGACGTGGTGCTGTCGGGGCCGTCGAAGATCGACAGCTCGACGCGGAACTTGAACTCCTCGCCGGTGGCCAGCGGGGAGAGCGGCTCGGCCGAGCGCAGGTCGCGCTGCATGGCCACGATCGCTTGGCGGGCGGCCTCCTGGTTGTCGACGAAGTCACTCATGCGCTGCTCGGCCCTGGTCTGGCTGTCGAGCATCCCGAGCAGCGACGCGGAGACGATGGCGGCGATCATGCAGGTGATCATCACCTCGACCAGGGTGAAGCCGCCTTCGCCATCGGCCCGATCGCCACGTTGGCCGCTCGTCACCGGCAGTCCTTGGCGTTGCGGTCGCAGACGGTGAGCACGACCTGCCCCCGCTTGACCGAGGCGCTGTCGAACAGGTCGACGATGTGGGGCCCGACATCCCAGGGCGTGGTGGTGCCGGCCAGCTGCCCGGTGAACAGCCCGCCCGACGAGGAGGACAGGACGAGGCTCTGGCTGGTGGTTACCGTGGGCTTGTAGACGATGCGCAGGCCCGAGCAGGAGCCGGAGGTGTTGACGCTGAACACCGGGTCCGACACCAGGGTGGCGCCGTCGTTGGCCGACTTGCGCTCGATCTTGCTCGGCGTCACCGCCGGCGTGCCGATGGTGCAGGTGGTCGTGGAGGAGGCGGTGGTGGTCGCCGAAGCGGTCGGGCTCCAGGACGAACGGGTGCCGGCCGGCGATTGCGCCGCCACCCGGAAGGAGTAGGTGGTGCCGGCCGACAGGCCCGTCACCCGGAAGTCGCGGGACTCCTTGGGAATGGTGCTGGTCACCTCGTGCACCGTGGCGAAGGAGTTCGTCGAATACTGGACCACGAACCGCTCGACCAACTCGAGATCGGTGCTCGACATGGTCCACGCCAGGTCGACGCCGGTCTCGCCGTCGGCCCCCGCGGGCAGCGTGGCGGTCAGTGCGGTGGGGGCGGGAGGGGCGTTGGAGCTCGAGGTGGAGGTGGCCGAGGAGGTGCCGGTGAAGGGGCCGAGCCCGCCGGGGTACAGGATGGTCGACTGGTGGACCTGGTGGACGCCGGCGCCGTCGGCCCAGCTGACGGCCACGGTGGCCAGCTTGTAGGCCTGGTTGATGCTGGTCTCGTCGGCCCAGGTCACGGCCTTTTCGATGGTGTAGGTGAGGCCGCCGATCTGCTCGGTCAGCGTCGTCGTCACGTTGCTGACCAGCACGTCGTTGTACTTCATCGCCCGGAATGCCTCGATCTCCCGCGTCGCCAGCGAGATGGCCTTGGAGCGGCTGCTGGCCCCGGCGGCGACCGAGAAAGACGAGTTGAACACGCCGACCACGCCCACGATGCCGACGGCCAGGATGGTCAGCGAGACCATGAGCTCGACCATGGTGAACCCTGCTTCTGGCCTTCTTCGTTTCACGTCTGTTGCGGCGTCGAACAAGGCAGCACGCTCCGGTGTCCATGGTCTCTCGGCACTCGCCACCCACCGTGATAAGGGGCATTTCGCCAAATGCCTCTTGGTGACTAGTCCCCCGGCGATCCCCGCTGGTCCCTCAGGAAGCGCTCCACCTCGGCTGCCAGCGCTTCCTGGGACGGGAGCTCGATCTCCTCGTCGTCGTCGACGACCGCTTCCTCCAGGCCCCGCACGTAGTCGGCCACGTCCTCCTCACCGGCCAGCATGTCGTCGACCTGGCGCTCGTAGGCGGCGGTGGCGATCTCGAGGTCGGTGGTCTGGAGGGAGAAGTCGAACATGCGACACACCCGCTCGACCAGCGCGAGGGCGGCCTTCGGCGACGCCGTCTCCCGGAGGTAGTGGGGCGTGGTGGCCCACAGCGAGCCCGAGCGCATGCCCGCCGCCAGGCAGCCGTCGACCAGGACCCCCAGTATCCCGGTCGGGCCCTCGTAGCGGGATCGGCTGAACCCGTGCTGGGCGATCACGCCGGCGTCGGGGGAGGTACCCCGCACCTGCACCGGCCGGGTGTGGGGGACGTCGGCCAACAGCGCCCCCATGGTCAGCACCAGCTCGACCTGCAGCTCACGGCAGGCCTCCACCACCAGCGCCGTGAAGCCACGCCACTTGAGGGCGGGCTCGATGCCGGTGAGGAAGATCAGGTCGTGCCCGCTCGGGGTGCGGCCGGCCTGGAAGACGGGCTCGGGCCACTCGATCAGCCTGGTGGGCTCTCCCTCACCTGCCGGTCCGGGGTCGAGGTGGACCTGAGGGCGGGCCACCGTGAAGTCGTAGAACTCCTCTGAATCAATACTGGCGAAGCGGGTGGCGTCGAGGGCGCGGGCCAGGTAGCGCACGGCGGTGGTGGCCGACTCGCCGGCGTCGTTCCAACCCTCGAAGGCGGTCAGGAGGACGGGGCGCCGAAGCTCCGGGCGGTGCTGCCACCGCAGGTGGGACATGTGCCAAGAGGCTATCGCCGCTCGCGCGGGTCGCTCGCGTCGCCCCCGCGGTCGAGCTCGGAGAAGGGGACGTCCCGGCTGGGGTCGGGCTCTCGGGGCAGGCCCAGCACCCGCTCGCCGATGATGTTCTTTTGGATCTCGTCGGTGCCGCCGTAGATCGACGTAGCGGGCGAGAACAGCGCCATCTCGGCCACGAGCCCGCCGTCGGGGGCGTCCCGGCCATGAAGCGTGCCGGCGGCGCCCAGGATCTGCAGGCCCACGTCGCGGCTGGCGCGGGTGATCTCGGAGATCTGGAGCTTGCCGGTGGAGCCCGCCGGCCCGCCGGCGCCGGCTTGGGATGATTTGGCTCGCAGCTGGCTGTAGCGGCTGATCTCGTCGAGGGCGTGGAGGCCGGCCAGCAACTGGCGTATGACGGGGTCCGCCGAGCGGCCGCGGTCCTGGGCCAGCTTTCGCAGCAATGTCGCGCCCCCGCCGGCCATGGCCGCCGCCGTCCCGCTGCGGCCGCCGCTGCGCAGGCCGGCGGCCACCTCGCCGGCGGGGCGCTCGAGCATCCCACCGCCCTTGCCGGGGGCGGCGCCGGTGGCACCCCCGCCGCCGCCCAGGCCGACCCGCTCGTGGGCCAGGGTGGTGAGGGCGACGCCCCAGCCCTGGTTGAGGCCGCCGATGCAGTCGGCCGCCCGCACCCGGGCGTCGTCGAGGAAGACCTCGCTGAACAGGGCGCGCCCCGTCATCTCCCGCAGTGGCCGTACCTCGATGCCCGGCTGGTGCATGTCGATGGCGAACCAGCTGATGCCCTTGTGCTTGGGGACCCCGGGTTCGGTCCTGGCCAGCAGCATCCCCAGATCGGCGCTGCGGCCCCCGGAGGTCCACACCTTCTGGCCGTTGACGATCCATTCGTCAGCGTGGCGCGCCGCCCGGCACGCCAGGCTGGCCAGGTCCGAGCCGGCGCCGGGCTCGGAGAAGAGCTGGCACCAGGCGACCTCGCCGGTGACGATCGGCCGCAGGAACCGCTGCTTCTGGTCGTCGTCGCCATGGGCGAGGATGGTGGGCCCGGCCAGCATGATGCCGAGGCCGGCCGGCGCGCCCGCCACCCCTGCGGCAACCAGCTCCCGGCGCACGGCGTTGGCCAGGTGGCCGCTCAGGCCCTTGCCGAACCACTGCGGCGGCCAAGCGGGGGCGGCCCAGCCCGACTCTCCCAGCCGGGCCCACCACTCCCGCAGCGTCAGGCGCGGGTCCCAGTTCTCGTCGAGCCAGGCCCGCAGCTCGGCCCTGACCTCGTCGGCCGTCGGCGCAGCCACGATGCGATTGTGTCACCGGTCGCCTCGTGCGAGCGGTCCGAGCGGTCCGAGCGCCCGCGTACCCTTTGAGCGTGAGCGTGCTCGACCGGTTCTCCGCCACCGCGTCGGGGTGGTTCCGGTCGTCCTTCGCCGCCCCCACTCCGGCCCAGGAGCAGGGTTGGGAGGCGATCAGCCGGGGCGACCACACGCTGATCCTGGCGCCGACCGGCTCGGGCAAGACCCTGGCCGCCTTCTTCTGGGCCCTCGACCGCCTCGCCACCGACGCCGGGGCGGCGAAGCCGCCAGAAGCCCACTGCCGCGTGCTCTACGTGTCACCCCTCAAGGCGCTGACCTATGACGTCGAGCGCAACCTGCGGGCCCCGCTCGCGGGCATGGGGGCAACCGGGGTGCGGGTGGGCATCCGCACCGGCGACACGAGCGAAAAGGAGCGCCGCGACCTCCACCGCCACCCGCCGGACATCCTCGTCACCACCCCGGAGTCGCTGTACCTGATGCTCACCTCCCAGGCGCGGGAGATCCTGGCCTCGGTCGAGCACGTCATCGTCGACGAGATCCACGCCGTGGCCGCCACCAAGCGGGGCGCGCACCTGGCGCTGTCCCTCGAGCGCCTCGACCGGCTGTGCGCGCAGCCGCCCCAGCGGATCGGGCTGTCGGCCACCCAGCGCCCCCTCGACGAACTGGCCCGCTTTCTGGGCGGCCGTGACAAGCGGGTGACGATCGTCGACGCCGGCGTGCGAAAGCAGCTCGAGCTCGAGGTGGTCGTGCCCGTGGAGGACATGGGCCAGCTGGGACGGCCGGTCATCGATACGGCGCCGGCCGAGGTGGTGATGAGCGGGCCCGCCGCTGCCGTCGATCCCGAGGTGCGTCACTCCATCTGGCCGTCGATCCACCCGGTGCTGCTCGAGCTCATCGCCCGCCACACCTCCACGCTCATCTTCGTGAACTCCCGCCGGCTGGCCGAGCGCCTGTCGCTGCGGCTCAACGAGCTGGCTCGGGAGGTCGGCGGTGAGCAGGTGGGCGATCTGGTGCGGG
>JAHWJQ010000104.1 GCA_019348305.1 Actinomycetota bacterium | reverse complement strand
GGCCAGCGGCGAGCCGATGGTGAGCCCGTGGCGGACGCCCCCGATGAGCGTCACCTCGTCCTGCTCGAATCGCATCCGCGGGCCCCGGCCGTAGCCGAGACGCCGGCGGGCCAGCTCGCCCTGAATCTCCTCGACCGTCAGTGGCAAGCCGGCGGGAAGACCCTCGACCGTGACGACCAGTGCCCTTCCGTGGGACTCGCCGGCGGTGAGGTACCGGAGCACCCGCTCAGGTTACCGGCGTCGGTGGGGCGTCAGCAGTTCGTCGTGCAGGTGGAAGGGACCTCTCGGTAGTTGAAGAGCTTCCAGCTCTCGATCGTCAACCTGTCGAGCGTGGGGTCCAGCACGCCGAGGTTCGGGGCGCCGTTGATGGTGACCTCGTCCGCCACGATGCCGCCCTTGAAGGTGACGTTCGGCGGGACGGACACCTTGCTCGTCGGCGCGTAAATCCCGGCGAAGACGCGACTGCCGGTAGGGAAGGTGATGGTGGACGCGTTCCCGACGTACAGTTGGAAGTTGATCGCATCGCCGCCGTCGTTAAAGATCGGTGTTCCGCAGGACCCGCAGCCGGCGACGGAGACCGTCCCGCCGGTGACGTAGAGCATCACCGGGCCGTTGACGACGGTGATGGTCCCCCTCAGCGCCACGGACGACGTGCAGTTGTAGTAGCCGGTTCCGCCCTGGCCGTTGAGGGTTCCGGTGATAATGCCGCCGACGGCGGGGCAGCCGAGGTCGGTGAGCGAAGGCGGCGGCACCGGGAGCGCGACGGGGGGCTTGATGTTCGTCTCGTGCAGCCGCCGGCCATTCGGGTTCCGGCTGGATACCTGGTCGCCGCAGCCGGCAGAGGGCGTTGGCAGGTCGCCGTTGTCCCTGAGGAAGCACTCGGCGAGCGGGATGCAGTTCCCGGCCGTGGTGCCGGTCCCGATGATCGTGCCGGACGATCCGATGGGTCCGGGGAACTCCTTGCAGTTACCGTTGACCTTGATCTCGGACCGGCCGTAGAAGACGTAGTCGAACCGGCGGCGGCGCTTGGCATCGGCGATGACGTCGTGCTGAACGCCGTTGACAGTCCCCGACGACCGGATGCGATACCGGTTGTCGTCGAGCGGGGTGGCCGTGTAGGAAAACCGGCCCCCGCTGCCCCCGGGAACGGCTTCATTCGTCTTGGTGAAGGTGGTGGCTGAGGCGTTCTGTGGCAGTTGGTCGAGCTGAAAGAGGGCGTCAGCGATTCCGGCGTCCGCAGCAGCTAGTCCGGCGTTGAAGTCCTGGCTGGCGCGGACCTGTTTCTGGCTGGAGACGGTGCGGGCGATCATCCCGAGCCCGAGCAGAGTCAGGACCATCAGGACACCGGTCGCGATGATGAGGTTCCCGGATTCGCTCCGGTTGGTGTTCAACATCCGGCCACTCCTCGAGAGCCCCGGTTCCGGACTGAGACGTCTTGGGTGGAGGTGTACACGCTGCCTGTCACGGGCCCCGCCCGCAGCGTCAGCCTCACCCGCAGCGCGCACTTGGAGAGTGTCGAGGGGAGGGTCGTCGACGGGTCGAACTGGACGTTGCCGGCCCCGTAGTAGCGCAGGAGCGGGATGGCATCGGCGCCGTTGCGCACGTCGCGGTACGTGCGCGACGGCACCCACTGGCCCGTGTTCGACGGGTCGACCTCCCGAAGGAGCCGACCGGTTGACGCTAGGACCCGCCAGCGCGTCCGGGCGTTGTCCGAGCCGATGAGGGTGATCGCCTGCGTGGCCGCCGCCGAAGAGGCGATCTCCAAACCCGCGGACGACCGGAGGTCACGGGCCATGGCGGTCAGCGCTTCCCGGATGTCCTCCTGCGTCTGCACCCGAAGCTGCGCCCGTTGCTCGGCCGCCGTCAAGTTGTTCATCACCCCGAAGATGGATGTCACGATGATCCCGAAGACCAACACGACCACCACGAGCTCCATGACTGTGGCACCGGCCTCGGAGGCGTCCTCCCGCAGACGGCTCATCCGCAGGCATCCGCGGTCGCGACGCAGACAGTAAGTGTCGCGTTCTCGGGAAAGACGTTCCCGGCCCCATCTTGCACCGAGATCACGTGCGGGCCGACGGACCAGGAGGTGTTGGTCCCGTCGATCGTCGCTCTCCAGATGCCATCGGAGAGCGACAGCGGCTTGATCGTCGTGAACCCGGAGTCCTCGATCGGGCGGTAGGCGATCGCCAGGTACGAGCAGTTGCTGGCGTTCACGCCGATGATCGGGTTGCTCTGCAGGGTGTTCGCGTTGGCGGTCTGCTTCACCGCCGGCGGGTTGAGCGAGATCGTCCCCAGCACGCAGTCCGCGGAGGTGTTGCCCGCAGTGGTCGAGACCGCGGTGTTCGATGGAGTGACCTCGCCGGTCGAGGGACGCCGGGACAGAACCTGGAACTGGAACTGCGTACCGGGGCTGAGGCCGGTGACGGTATAGGGGCGGCTGACGTTCTCGGGCACGTCGGCGAACACGAAGGCGGTCGCGAAGTTGTCAGAGGAATACAGGATGCGGTACTGCTCGAAGTTCACGCCTCCGGTCGGGTGCGCCCAGTTCAGCTCGATCCTCGTGTCACCACCGCTGGCAGAGGGCGTGGCGGCGAGCGTCGTGACGGCGGACGGAGGCGCCGTGTAGCCGGCGGAGCTGGCGGTACCGCAGCCCTCCCCGCCCGTGCTGTATGCCCCGATCCCGCCCGGGTAGACGATGCTGTTTTGGCTCAAGGAGAAGTCGGCGTTCCCCTCGCGCCACAGCACCCTCACCCCAGCCGCCTTGTACGCCTTGCCGAACGACGACTGGCCGGCCAACGCCGAAGCCTTGTTGGCCGTTACCCAGGTGAGGGTTCGCTCGAACCGGTAGGTGATGCCGTCGATCTTTTCGGCCGGTCCAGCGGGGCCCGGCAGCCCGGGGGCGGCGTTGGTGACGATTACCGTGTCCGCGGGCGCGCCGACGTACGGCGTGAACCCGAGGGAGCAGTACGGGATGCTGCGAAAGGTTTCGATGTCCCGCGTCGCGAGTTGCAGCGCCCGCGTGCGATGGGCCGATGAACTCGCTGTGCGGTTCGCGGCGATGAAGACGGGCGCCAGGCCCACGATGCCGATGGTCAGCAGCGTGAGCGCGGCCATCATCTCGATCATCGTGAACCCAGCGTCTGAGCGTGCTGTGCCCGACGGGCGCGGGAGCCCGTGTTTCCGCATAGGTGTTGAGTCGGCAGGTCGATAAGCGACCTGAACTGATTCGTCCCACGCGCACCGCAGACTCCGTCGGCATCATTCGCAGAAACGGCCATGCTTTGATCCCTGCGTCCGCGGCAGCTCGGGATGGAGCCGGCGGAGCCCGTTCCAAGCGCCACAGGAATACGGGTTGAGCTCGAGGGCCCGGCGGAACGAGCGCTCGGCCGCCGCATCCTCTCCGGCAGACGCCTCGACGAGTCCCTTCAGCATCCACCACCGTGGGTCGCGCTCGTCCGCGGTGGCCGCCCGGCGCTCCCACGCGATGGCTTCGCGGAGCAGTCGCGGGTCGCGCTCCACGATGGAGTCGAAGATGTACAGGCGGGCGACGGCATCGCTCACCTCCGGCCAAGGCGGCAGCGCCTTAGCGGCCGCGGCGGCCGCGTCCGCATCCGCGTCGAGGCGCGCTTCGCGGAGTCGAAAGTCGCCGACGAGGATGATCACGGCTACAGCGAGACCGAAGGCGACGGCGCCGGCGACGGCGGGCCGACCTAACCGGAATCCGCTCCCGACGACGACTCGCCTCGAGGCAACACCCAGCGCGAGACCGATCAGCGGAGTCGTCCCTGGATGAACCGGTTGCACGAGGTGCATCGCGACGAGAGCGGCCGCCGCCCACAGCGCCGGACCATCGGCGTCGCGTGCGCTCAGGAGCAGCCACCCGAGGAAGAGAAGGAGCCCGATGGCACCCACGTCGACCGCCAAGTTCACGAACAGGTTGTGGGCGTCGACGAAGTAGCTGTCGGGGCCGGCCTCGGCGAGCCGCAGCGAGCGATGGGGGAGCGTCGCCTGGAGGTACCGTCCGGGCCCGTAGCCGACGAGCGGGCGATCGAGCACCGTGGCGGCCGCCTCCTGCCAGGTGTAGACCCGCTGCAGTGTACTGCCCTCGGCGAGGCCGACCTGGGAGATGCGATCCGAGGCTCCGGTGCGGCCCGGAGCGGCGCCGGCGACCGAACCTCCGACGATGCCGACGCCGAGCGCCGTCACGAAGAAGACCGCACGGAGGGAGCGGTGGCGGGCGAGGAGGTAAACGCTGCTGGCACCGAGGGCGAGAAGGAGGATCCGGCTCCCGCTCACCTGCGCGGCGGCAGCCAGGAGGGCGGCGAGCGGCGCTCCCACGGCAACGGTCCGGCCGCGGCCTTTCCGCACCTCCCACCACGCCAGTGGGAGGCCCCCCGCGGCGAGGGTGGCTAGGTGCACGGGGTTGCCAAGGAGGCCCGCGCTGCGCTCGTCGAAAAGCGGGAGGCCATAGGCGGCGAGATCGAACGCCCCCTGCAGCACCGCCAGCACCGCGTTGATGGCGATTGCTGCGAGCAGGGATCTCAGCACCATGGGCTGCTCGTCGGGTTCGATCGTTCGGCCGATGGCCCAGAACGTGATGATCGACGCCAGGAGGGCGGCGCTGGTGCCGCCGGCGTAGCCGCCGATGTTAGACAGGATCGGCGCCGGGGAGAGGAGCGCCGAGACCCAGGCCACGACGACGAACACCAACCCGGCTCGGGCAACCGGCTCCCGCCACCGCCCAACGAGGACCAGGATCCCGAGGGGGAGGACGGCGACCAGGACCGCTAGCTTTGGCATCCACGCGGCCGCCGTCGACGCCGTCGAGAACGCGACCGGCAGGAGGAAGGCCAGCGCTGCGGTTAGGACCACGCCGACCGGTCGAGGAGCGCCAACGGGAACGCGGGCGCCGATCGCGGAATCGGACATGCCCGCAGTTCTAGCGGCGGCCGTGCCGGAAGTGGTCCCGGGCGCGAGAGAGGCGGACCCGAAGGCCCGCCTCTCCCAGAAGTTCACTGCGACGAAGTTGACGAGGGATTACCAGCCGCCGGTCTTGTACGGGCTGGCAGGAGCAGCGGTGAGGTCAGCAGTGACCGCACTGCCACAAGCCTGCTTGGCGAAGTACGTTCCAGCCCCAGTGCCGCTGGAAAGGTCCACGACGGAGAACGTCGTCCCACCAGCCGACTGCTTCTGGATGCACACGGCCAGATTGTTCGGACTGACGAAGATGCCCACGTCCGTCTTCGAGGCGGTGGTGCTCGTCGTGTAGGTCAACGACGGCTCGATGCTCTTGATCGTAGCGATGCCGGCGGTGCCGGCCGTATAGGTCTGGTTGTCGGTGTAGAAGACCTTCTCAGCCGTCAGTGCGTTGCGGATGTCGGACTGTGCGGCACGATCCTGGGCGCGCTCACGAGCACCGAGGAAGGTCGGGATGGCGATCGCGAGCAGGATGGCGATGATGAGGACGACGACCATGAGCTCGATGAGGGTGAAGCCCTCTTCCTGCTCACGACGCTCCTTGAAGGAACGGATCATTTTCTTGGTTTCTCCCTTGGGGGCGATGTTCAATGGATAGCGAGCCCATGTCCCACCTCTCGGGCCCCATCCGGTTCATCACCGGCTTCGGGTCCTCCAGGTAGCCCGGCTGACCGTCCCCCCTCCAGCTGCTGGGGTGGGGTCCCGTGGCTTTGCGTCCCCGGCCTCTCGATCGGGTTTGCCTTTGTCAAGAGCACCTGCTCGCAGTAGATGTATCGCCTGTAGGCCAGCTGCTCTTGAGCAGTTTCTTGCGCCCTAGGACAACTCTCGCCGAAAGCAAAGAGGCCGGCTCCTGGCAAGGGAGCCGGCCTCTGTCTTGGGTGAACGTTGCGCTACTGGATCAGCTTGATGATGTTGAACATCGGCATGTAGAGCGAGACGACCATGCCGCCGACGGCTCCTCCAAGCACCACGATGAGGGCGGGCTCTAGGAGGGACGTCAACGCGTCCACCGTCGCCTCCACCTCCTGCTCGTAGAACTTTCCGATCTTCTCGAGCATCTCGTCGAGCGCACCCGTCTCTTCGCCGACGGCCATCATCTGGACGACCATCGGCGGGAAGATCTTGTGATTCTGCAACGGCTTGTTCAACGACTCCCCGCTCTTCACCGCCTGCGACACGTCATCGACTGCATCCGCCATAACCGTGTTGCTGACGGTGTCCGACACAATCTCCAGGGCTTCGAGAATCGGTACACCGGAACGAAGTAGGGCGGAGAGCGTATGGGAGAAGCGGGTTAGGGCGGTCTTCTGGACGAGCCCACCGAAAACCGGCACCCGCAGCTTGAATCGGTCGAACGCGCGACGTCCACTATCCGTTTTGATCCACCTTCGGAAGGCGTAGGCCAAACCGACCATGGCGAGAATCACGACCGGAAGGAACTTCGTCATGACGCTCGAAATGAGAAGGAGCATCCGGGTCGGCAAGGGCAGCGTGCCACCGAGATCGTCATACAGGTCAGCAAAGATCGGAACAATGAAGAGCAACATCGCCGCGACGATGCAGAGGACGAGGCCCAGCACGGCGACCGGGTACGTCATCGCCGACTTGATCTTCCCGCGCAGCTCCACCTGCTTCTCGATGGTGTCGGACAGGCGCAGCAGCACTGTGTCCAGCGCTCCACCGACCTCACCCGACTTCACCATGGAGACATACAGCTTGTTGAACACCTTCGGGTGCTTCGAGAGCGCCTGTGAGAGTGAGGCGCCCTTCTCCACGTCCTGGCGGACCTCGACGATGACGCTCTTGAGGCCCTCGTTCTCGGTCTGCTCGCTGAGGATGTAGAGCGACCGCAACAGCGACAGACCAGAGTTGATCATGGTGGCGAACTGGCGGGAGAAGACCGAGATGTCCTTGAGCTTCGGCTTCTTCTTGAAGAGGCTGATCTCGGTCTTCAGTCCGGCGCCGGCCGCCTTCTCGATGTTGATGGGCACGTAACCCATCTGGCGCAGCTTGTTGGCGACGAGCGTGGTGCTCTCGGCGTCGATGGTGCCCTCGAGGAGCTTCCCGCCGCGGTCGCGAACCTTGTAGGCGTAGGTCTGGGTGTCGGGCATCGCTCTCTCCCTAGGCCCGGCTGCCGCTGAGGCGCCGGAGGTCTTCTTCGTTGGCGCAGCGCTCGATGGCGGTCTCCATCGTGATGATCCCGCGGGTCACCAGAGCCGACAGCGACTGGTCCATGGTCTGCATGCCGTACTTCCCTCCGGCCTGCAT
>JAHWJQ010000103.1 GCA_019348305.1 Actinomycetota bacterium | reverse complement strand
GAGCTCGCCGCCCGGCGCGGTCGCCGGGTCGTACACCGCGAGCCCCGACACGTGGCCGTAGGTCCGCCGGGTCTCCATGGCCAGGAACTGCGCGTCCAGGCTCGACAGCTGCTGCATGCCCCGCTCCTCTTCGTTGCCTCCCGGGATGACCTCTGCCCGCTCGGCGACCGTCCCGAACGGGCGACGTGCCCGTTCGGGACGATCGACGGCGTGTTCAGGGAAGCAGCGGGGCCGGGGCGGGGTAGCCCACGAGCTGGCCGTTGGCCAGGGTCCCGGAGACCTGCGTCACGCGCGTCCCCGCCATGACGCCGAGGCCCTGGTTGACGCACAGCTTGAGCGCGCTGCCCGCGCCGACGTCGCCGACGCGGCGGACCTTCTCGGGCGCGCCCCACAGGTGCAGCAGCGGCAGGGCGTCGTCGTAGTCCTCCTGCGCCCCGCCGACGAGGACGCCGAGGATGCCGTCAGCCGCAGGACCGGTCGACCCGGCGACCGGCGCGTCGACGTACCGCAGCCCGTGCTCGCGGGCGGTCGCACCGAACTCCCGGGCCGCCTCCGGGCCGATCGTCGTCCCGTCGATGACCAGCGTGCCCGGCGCCGCCGCCGCGACCACCTCGACCACCGTGGCCCCCGGGACCACCCCGCGCGAGCAGGATCTTGCCGACCAGGAGGTGGTGCTGCCCCTCGAGGAGAAGAACGCCGGTCGGCTCCGCCTGGGCCCGGCCAAGGCCACCGGCACGATCGTTCGTTCCGCCCGGGCCCAGCCACCCCAGGGCGCAGGCGCCTGGACGGTGAGCGTGGAGCTCACGGACAAGGGCAACGACCTGTTCAACCAGATCGCGGCCGCGTGCTTCGACGCGACGCCCGAGTGCCCCACCAAGCAGGTCGCCATCGTCCTCGACGGCGTGGTGCAGTCGGCGCCGGCGGTGCAGGAGCGCTCGTTCACCGGCCAGGTCCAGATCACGGGCCAGTTCAGCGAACGGGAGGCCAAGGACCTGGCCCTGGTGCTGAAGTTCGGCGCCCTGCCCGTCGAGCTCACCCCCCAGAGCACCCAGACGGTGTCACCCACCCTCGGCAGGGACTCTCTGCGGGCCGGAATCACCGCCGGCCTGCTGGGCCTGGGGCTCGTGATGCTCTACATGATCATGTACTACCGGGCGCTCGGCGTGGTGGTCGTGCTCGGGTTGTTGGTGTCGGGCATGCTCTTGTGGTCGTTCGTCTCCTACCTGGGCGCGACCACCGGCCTGGCGCTCACCCTCGCCGGCGCCGTCGGCATCATCGTGTCCGTCGGTGTCACCGTCGACTCCTATGTGGTGTTCTTCGAACGCCTGAAAGACGAGATCCGCTCGGGCAAGACGATCCGGTCCTCGGTCGACCGCGGCTTCACCCGGGCTTACCGCACCATCGTCGCAGCCGACATCTCCTCCCTCATCGGCGCCGGCCTCCTCTACGCCCTCACCGTCGGGTCGGTCCGCGGTTTCGCCTTCTTCCTCGGCGTCTCGGCGTTGCTCGACCTGTTCGTCGCCTACTTCTTCACCCGGCCGATGGTCTCGCTGCTGGGCCGTAGCCGCCTGTTCACCGAGGCCCGCTTCTTCGGGGTGGCCCGGGGCCTCGGCGCCGGCGACACCGGCGCCCCACCCCGGCCTCTCCGAGCGGGGAGCCCGGCATGAGCGACGGACGGCACGCCAGCCTCTGGCACCGCCTCTACCACGGCGAGACGGCCTTCGACTTCGTCGGTCCCATCCGGCGGTGGCTGACCATCTCCGGCCTCGTCATCCTCGTCGGGCTCGTGTCGCTGGCCACCCGCGGCCTCAATTTCGGCATCGACTTCCGGGGCGGTACGGCCTGGGAGGTACCGACGAACACGACCCCGTCGGTAGAACGGGCGAGGGACGCCCTGCGGCCGCTCGGGCTCGACGACGCCAAGATCCAGGTGCTCGGCAAGAACATCCTGCGGGTGCAGGCCGACGCCCAGGGAGGCTCGCCGGAGGAGCGCAAGGCTCTACAGGACCGAGTTGCCAGGGCACTGGCGGAAGCCGAAGGCGTCGACGTCAGCCGGGTGAGCGTGAACGAGGTCGGCCCCTCGTGGGGCAACGAGATCACCAAGAAGGCCCGCAACGCCCTACTGGCGTTCCTGGTCGTGATCACGATCTACATCTCGTGGCGCTTCGAGCCCAAGATGGCACTGGCCGCCTTGGCCGCGCTGTTCCACGACATCCTGGTCACGGTCGGCGTCTACTCGTTGTCGGGGTTCGAGGTGACGCCGGCGACGGTGGTGGCCTTCCTCACCATCTTGGGCTACTCGCTGTACGACACGATCGTGGTGTTCGACAAGGTGGAGGAGAACACCAAGGGCCTGGCCGCGTCCGGGCGCATGACCTATGCCGACGTGGTCAACCTGTCGATGAACCAGGTGCTCATGCGCTCGCTGAACACGTCGCTGGTCGCCATCCTGCCGATCTTCTCGGTGCTCGTGGTCGGGGCGTTCATCCTGGGGGCCACCACCCTCCAGGACTTCGGCCTCGCTCTGCTCATCGGGCTGCTCACCGGGGCCTACTCCTCGCTCTACATCGCCTCGCCGGTGCTGGCCATCCTGAAGGAGCGAGAACCTCGGTACGCGTCGATTCGCCAGCGCCTCGAGAGCCGGCCCGGCTCGGGCGGCCCCCTCACGCCCGCTGCGGCCGCGGCCGGCAGCGGGACGATCGGCGGCGAACCTCGCGACCAGGTGCCGGCTGCGGTTGGCGCGGCAGCCGGACGCAGCGCCGCCCCCCGGCCCCGCACCAACCGCGGCACCACCTCGCCGCGGCCCCGCAAGAAGGGCCGGCGCCGGTAGCAACCGCCTAAGGTGGGCAGGTGGACTCGTCGGGGTGGCTCAAGGAGCACATCCGCGACATTCCCGACTTCCCGAAGCCGGGCGTGGTCTTCAAGGACATCACGCCGCTGCTCGGCCACCCGGCGGCATACCGCCACGCCGTGGACCGCATCGGCGACCACTTCGCCGGCCAGTCCGTCGACAAGGTGCTCGGGATCGAGGCTCGAGGCTTCATCCCGGCAGCCCCGGTGGCCTACCGCTTCGGGGCGGGGTTCGTCCCCGTGCGCAAGGCGGGCAAGTTGCCCTGGCGCATCGAGGCCGAGGAGTACGCGCTCGAGTACGGCAACGACCTTCTCGAGATCCACTGCGATGCCATCAACACCGGGGAGCGGGCCTTGATCGTCGATGACGTCCTCGCCACCGGCGGCACCGCCGCCGCAACCGTCCGGCTGGTGGAGAGGCTGGGCGGGGTGGTGGTGGGGCTCGGCTTCATAGTCGAGCTCGCGTTCCTGGGCGGTCGCGGGAAGCTCCAGGGCCACGACGTCGTTTCCTTGATCACCTACGACTGAGGAGGGGGACCGTGGCGACCGCTGACCGCGTCCGGGCGTTGCCCTGGCGGCGCCAGGCGGCCCCGCCGACCGCCGGCGCCCTCCAGCCGGTGCTCAACGCCTACCGGTCCCATCCCCGTCACACCAAGGCCGACACCACCATGATCCGGCTTGCCTACGAGGTCGCCGAGCGGGCCCACGCCGACGTCGTGCGCCAGTCGGGGGAGCCCTACATCAGCCATCCGTTGGCGGTGGCCCAGATCCTGGCCGAGATCGGTCTCGACGACATCACCCTCGCCGCCGCCCTCCTGCACGACGTCGTGGAGGACACGGGGATCACCCTCGACGACGTCTCCAGGGATTTCGGCCCCCTCGTCGCCTCCATCGTCGACGGCGTCACCAAGCTCGAGCGGATCAGCTTCGAGTCGAAGGAGGCCCAGCAGGCAGCGTCGATGCGCAAGATGCTGCTGGCCATGGCCAACGACCCCCGGGTCATCTACATCAAGCTCGCCGACCGGCTGCACAACATGCGCACCATCGCCGCCATGCCCGAGTTCAAGCAGCGGCGCACGGCCCAGGAGACCCTGGACATCTACTCGCCACTGGCCCACCGCCTGGGTATCCAGGAGGTCAAGTGGCAGCTCGAGGACCTTTCTTTCGCGGTGATCTACCCCAAGCGCTACGCGGAGATCGAGCAGATGGTGGCGCTGCGGGCCCCCGAGCGCGACATCTACCTGGCCCAGGTGCTCGAGGTGGTGCGCGAGCGACTCCGGGACCACCACATCGAAGCCGACGTCAGCGGCCGCCCCAAGCACCTCTATTCCATCTACGAAAAGATGGTCGTGAAGGGCAAGGAGTTCAACGAGATCTTCGACCTGACCGGGATCCGGGTCATCGTCTCGCGCCTCTCCGACTGCTACGGCGCCATCGGGATCATCCACTCGATCTGGACGCCGCTGCCCGGCCGTTTCAAGGACTACATCGCGATCCCGAAGATGAACGGCTACCAGTCGCTGCACACGACGGTCGTGGGGCCCCAGGGCCAACAGATCGAGGTGCAGATCCGCACCAGCGAGATGCACGCCCGGGCCGAGTTCGGGGTGGCGGCCCATTGGGGGTACAAGGAGAAAGGGCCCGCTTCCTCGGCGCCCGAAGCGGCCTGGCTCCAGCGGATCGTCGACTGGCAGTCCGAGACCATCGACCCCAGCGAGTTCTTCGAGTCGCTCAAATCGGACCTCGAACAGGACGAGGTGTACGTCTTTTCCCCCAAGGGCGACGTCTTCTCGCTGCCGGTGGGGGCCACGCCCGTGGATTTCGCCTACGCCGTGCACACCGAGGTCGGCCACCACTGCATCGGCGCCCGCGTGAACGGCAACATGGCTCGTCTCGACCAGGAGCTGCAGTCGGGTGACACCGTCGAGGTGGTCACCTCGAAAGTGGCCAAGGGGCCGTCTCGGGACTGGATCGAGATCGTCGCCTCGCCCCGGGCCCGCAACAAGATCCGCCAGTGGTTCAGCCGGGAGCGACGCGAGGACGCCATCGAAACCGGCCGGGAGGAACTGGCCAAAGCCCTGCGGCGCGAGGGCTTGCCGGTCCAGAAGCTGGCCTCGTCGTCGGTGCTGGTGAAGCTGGCCGAGAGCATGCACTACGCCGACCTGGAGGCGCTCCACGTCGCCGTCGGCGAGGGCCACGTCTCGGCCCGGTCGGTGGCCCAGCGGCTGGCCCGAGAGTTGCGAGGCGGCGACCACGAGGAGCAACTGCCGGCGACCGCCCGCCAGCCCCGCCGGCGCTCGAGCGCCGGCACCACCGGCGTCTATGTCGAGGGGCTGGACGACATGATGATCCGGCTCTCGCGGTGCTGCACCCCGGTCCCGGGCGACGACATCATCGGCTTCGTGACCCGTGGCCGTGGAGTGTCGGTGCACCGGGCCGACTGTGCCAACGCCGTCTCGCTGGTCTCCGCACAGGAGGCTCGCCTGATCGAGGTCGAGTGGGACCGCGACACCCTGGGCTCGTTCACCGTGGGCGTCGAGCTCAAGGCCCTCGACCGCACCCGGCTGCTCGCCGATGTCACCAAGGTGCTGGCCGAGAACCACGTCAACATCCTGTCGAGCTCCTCCCACACCGGCGCCGACCAGGTGAGCCGGATGCGCTTCGAGTTCGAGCTCGCCGACCCCTCCCACCTCGACTCGATCGTCTCGGCCCTCAAGCGAGTCGACAGCGTCTACGACGCCTACCGCGTGGTGCCCGGCAAAGGCGACTGACCCCGCCTCCGCCTCCGCCGCCGCCCCGTTTCACGACCCAAAAGCGGAGGGTATGCAGCGGCGGCTGGGTAGCCTCGGGGCCGATGGCCCCCCAGTACCAGGCGCCGAAGGGCACCCTCGACATCCTGCCCCCCGGCGATCGGGGTGCCGCCTTCGACTCGGCCCGCTTCGCGCTGGTGGTCGAGCGCTACGCCAACTGGATGGCCCGGGCCGGGTTCGGGCTCATCGTGGGACCGGCCTTCGAGGATCTCGCTGTCTATGCCCGGGTGGGCGCCACCACCGACATCGTGGGCAAGGAGATGTACGACTTCCGGGACAAGGCGGGTCGGCACCTCGCCCTGCGTCCCGACTCGACCCCCTCGGTGGTGCGGGCCTTCGTGGAGTACCGGCCGGTCACGCCGTGGAAGGTCTGGTACCTGGCCCCCCACTTCCGCTACGACCAGCCCCAGGCAGGGCGGTACCGCCAACACCACTCGCTGGGGCTGGAGGTGCTGGGGGTGGAGGACCCCGACCTCGACGCCGAGCTGGTGGGGCTGGCGACAGGCTTCGTGGCCGACCTGGGTCTCGACCAAGTCGAGTTGCTGGTGAACTCGATCGGCGACGAGGCCTGTCGGCCCGCCTATCGCGAGCGTCTCCTTGGCTTTCTCCACCAACGCGAAGAGAAGCTGTGCGCCGAGCACCGCACCCGTTACCGCGACAACCCGATGCGCATCCTCGACTGCAAACGCGACGAGTGCCGCGTCGTCACCGAGGAGGCACCCCGGATGCTCGACCACCTGTGCGCCGCCTGCGAAGCCCACTTCGAGCGGGTCCGGTCGGGCCTCAGCGCCCAGGGGATCGACTACGTCATCGACACCCGGCTGGTGCGAGGGCAGGACTACTACACCCGCACCACCTTCGAGTTGGTGAGCCGGGCGCTCGGTTCGGCACAGCTGGCCGTGGGGGGCGGCGGCCGCTACGACGGCTTCGTGGAGGCACTTGGGGGCCCGCCCACGCCGGGGATCGGCTTCGGGCTGGGCGTGGAGCGCATGCTCCTGGCGGCCGACGCCGAGTGCGTGTTGCCGGCGCCGGCCAGCCGCCTCGACGTGTTCGTGGTCGACACCACTACCGGCGAGGCGGCCAGGGACGAGGTCCTCCGCCTGCGGGCGGCCGGCCTGCGAGCCGACCGGGCCTACGACCAGCGGTCGTTCAAGGCCCAGCTGAAGCAGGCCTTGCGGAGCACCGCGCCGCTGGCGCTCGTGATCGAAGAGACGGGCTGGACGATCCGCACGCTCGCCGACAAGGGTGAACCGGTCCCGGTCGAGCCGCCCGCCGCCCTCGACGCGCTGAGAGAACGGCTTCGACCATGATGCGCACCCACACCTGCGGCACCCTCACCACCGCCGACATCGGGCTCACCGTCACGATCTGCGGCTGGGTGGCCCGCCGGCGGGAGCATGGCGAGCACCTGGCCTTCGTCGACCTGCGGGACCGCTCCGGCGTGGTCCAGTGCGTGGTCGACGGCGCCTCCGACCTGCGCTCGGAGTACGTGGTGCGGGTGACCGGGACGGTGCGGGCCCGGCCCGAGGGCACCACCAACCCCGACCTGGCCACCGGCGAGATCGAGGTGGGTGACTGCGCCGTCGAGGTGCTGAACGCCGCCGAGCCGCCGCCGTTCCCGGTCACCGATCGGGTCGACGCCGACGAGACC
>JAHWJQ010000102.1 GCA_019348305.1 Actinomycetota bacterium | reverse complement strand
AGCGAGGCGAGCATCCGGCGGGCGATGGACCACGGCGCCTCGCCCGAGGACGTGCTCGCCTTCCTCGAAGGTCACGCGGTGTCGGGCGTGCCCGCCGCCCTCGACTACCTCATCGCCGACGTGGCCCGCCGGTACGGCTCGGTCCGCGTGCTGGGCACCTCGGCCGTGATCGTCACCGACGACGAGGCCCGCGCCATCGAGGTCGCCAGCCACCGGCGAGCCGCCCGGATCGGGCTGCGCCGGGTGGCCCCCACCGTGCTGGTCTCGTCCACGCCGCCGCTGGAGCTGGTCGACGAGCTGCACCCGGGACTGGTCCTCATGGACATCAACATGCCCGGCATCGACGGCATCGAGGCGACCCGCCGCATCACCTCGGCCCATCCCGACACGATGGTGGTGCTGGTCTCGACCTACGCGGTATGCGACCTCGCGGCCGACGCCCGCACCTGTGGAGCGGCCGCCTACGTGCACAAAGAGGAGTTGGCCCCCCGGGTGCTGCGGGACCTGTGGTCGGCGGGGGGCGACGACGCCTGGCGCCTCCACCCGTGACGACACCGGGTTTTCCGTGTTCTGGGGAGGGGACTACTCGAGGGGCAGGCGGGCGCAGAGGTGGACGTCGGCCCCGTCGCGAACCCCGGTCACGGTGCCGCCCAGGGTGTCGGTGCGGTCGCGGACGACGGTGAGAAAGCGGTCCTCCGTCACGGGCCCGTGCACCTCGAAAAGCAGCGCCCCGTCCTGCTCCCCCACCCACACCGACAGCGGCCCCTGTGCGCCTTGGATCGCCTCGAGGCAGCAGAAGTACACGGCGGTCTCCACCTCGGGCGGGTAACGCCGGCTGCCGTCACGGGGCACGGCCAGCTCCACCTCCACCTGGGCGCGGGCCGCCGCCGCGGCCAGCGCCTCCCCTAGCCCCCGGTCGGCCAGGAGCGGCGGGTAGATGGCAGAGGCGAGGTCGCGGAGCTGTTGCACGGTCGCCTGCATCTCCCCCCGCAGCTCGGCCAGCATCCGCTTGGCCTGCGCCGGGTCGCTGTCCACCGCCTGTTCGGCCAACAGCAGCTTCACGGCCATGGCGACGAGGTGTTGCTGGGGGCCGTCGTGGAGGTCGCGCTCGATGCGGCGGCGAGCGTCGTTGGAGGCGGCCACGATGCGGGCCCGGGACTGGCGGGGGTCGATGTCGCTCATGCTCGTGCCGGTCATCGGGCCGGGATCTTGTAGGCGTGGACAGGCGCCTGGCGCCCCTTCACCTGGGCCGGCTCCAGGCTCTGGCAGGCGAAGTCGTCCCCCAGGGTGGCATGGGTCTGCTGGCTCAGGACGATCTCGCCCGCCGCTGCCCACTGCTGGAGCCGTGCCGCCATGTTGACGGTGTCGCCGACCAGGGTGTACTCGAGGCGCTCCTCCGACCCCAGCAGTGCCGCGGCGGTCTCGCCGGTGGACAGCCCGATGCCAAGGCCGAAAGGGGGAAGGCCCTCCTTGGCCCACCGCTGGTTGACCTCGTCCTGGCGGCGGTGCATCGACCGGGCGGCGGCCAGTGCCCGCTCGACGTGATCGTCCTGCGGGAAGGGAGCACCGAACACCGCCATCACCGCGTCGCCGACGAACTGCATGACGGTGCCCCCCTCGTCGAGGATGGCGTGGTTCATCTCGGCCCGGTGGGTGTTGAGCTGGCCCGCCAGCTCGCTCGGGTCGGCCGTCTCGGCGATGCCGGAGTAGCCACGGATGTCCGACATCAGCACCGTCACGACGAGCCGCTCGGTCTCGCCGATGCGCCGGCCCTCCTGGCGGAGCTTCTCGGCCAGGCCGCCGGGAAGGAGGCGGCTCAGGCTCTCGCCCTGCTCTTCGCGCTCGACGATGGCCTGATGGAGCATGCGCAGGCGCTTGAGCGACCCTGACACGCCGGCGCTGGCGTCCTGGGCCAGCTTGAGGAACAGGTTCTCGACCTCGCTGGCGATGGCCGCCGCCGTCGTCTTGCGGCTCACGGCGATCGCCTTCATAGGACGGCCCTCGGCCACCTGGCGCAGAAGGTCCTCCTCCGACGGCGACAGGTCACTGCCCTTGAACGGGCGCTTCACCATGTCGACGATGCCGGGGTCGAGAGCGGTGCCGCCGGTGGCCACAGCCCGGATGGCCCGCGCCAGCTCGTCGCCCTCGGCCACCCGGTCCTTGAGCAGGTAGCCGTAGCCGGCCGCCCCGTCCTGCAGCAGGCTGATGGCGTACTCGGGGTCGTCGTACTGGCTGAGGATGACCACTCCGGTGCCGGGATGGCGCTTGCGCAGCTCCTTGGCGGCGTCGATGCCCTCCTGCTGGAAGGACGGCGGCATGCGGATGTCGGTCACCAGCACCTGGGGCGCGGCCGCCTCAGCCCCGACGAGGAGCTCGTCGTAGTCTCCGGCCACGCCGACCACGTCGAGGTCGGGCTCCCGGGCGAGGATGGCCTTGACCCCCTCGCGCACGAAGACGTTGTCGTCTGCGAGGAAGACCGTGATACCCCCACCGTTGGTGGGATCGGCGTGAGACTCGGCTGGCATGGCTACCAGTGGGCCACGTCGGGGCGAGCGGCGACAAGCGGGGAGACAGGCTTTCGTGGGTGGTGCCAGCCCCACCCTCGCGGTGCCTGCTCGCGCCCTGGCCGGCCACCTGCCGCGGTCCTACCGTCGTCACATGAGAATCGAAGCGGCGGTGACATCGATCAGCTGGATCCCGTCCGAGGCGGTGCAGGGGCTCATGAAGATGCCTTTCGAGGCGGGGGTGGCCCACTACGACGTGCCGCCGCCGGAGACCGTCGAGGGCTTCCACGCCCTGGACGAGCTGGGCGGGGCCGACCGCTTCCGCTTCGCCAACCGCCTGGAAGCGTGGGTCGACGTCGTCGACGGCGGCATCGTCGACTACGGCCAGCGCGGCGGCGGGAGGATCGGCTCCACCACCATGAGGCTGGGCCGCAAGATGACCTTCGAGGCGGTGGCCCTACCCGACCGGCGCCCCGACCCCGAGGTGGGCGACGGCTGGGTCCGCTTCACCCAGACAGCGGGCGGCCGCACCGGCGTCCCCACCCCTCGACGCGTCAACCACCCACCCTTCGTGCAGTACAACTCTCCACTGGCGTGGACCACGCTCAGCCTCACCATCCACGCCGACGGGCGAACAGAGTACGAGCTGGCGGGGGCGAGCAACTTCCCCCGCCACTGGGTCTACGGCCCCGACGGCAAGCTCTCCCACAAGTCGGGGCTGGTCGACTTCAAGGACTGGTACCGCCATTCCTTCGGCAAGCACTCCCCCTGGGGTGACGAAGATTCACCGGCCCTGGTGGCCGAGGTCGAGACGGCGCTCGAGCGGGAGCTGTCGGTGCAGATCATGCGGGGCGGCGCGAAGCCCCAGGTCCGCAAGGTGAAACAGGGCGAGCTGCTGGCCGAGCAGGGCAAGCCGGGCGACGAGCTGTTCTTGCTGCTCGACGGCATCTTGTCGGTGGAGGTCGACGGCGAGCCGCTGGCCGAACTGGGGCCGGGGGCGCTGTTGGGTGAGCGGGCGGTGCTCGAAGGCGGCACCCGCACCTCCACCCTCCGCGCCCGGACGAACTGTAAGGTCGCCGTCGCGCCGGCCGACGTGGTGGACCGGGAGAAGCTGGTCGAGCTCAGCGAGGGGCACCGGCGGGAGGAGAACGGGCCGCAGTGACTGCCGTGGGCAGATGACCCGAAGCACCACCGGATGAGGCTCTGGGTGTGTGGGGTGCGCGGGTCCACGCCGGCGCCGGGGGCCGAATTCGTCCGCTACGGGGGCCACACCTCCTGCGTCGCCATAGGCCACGACGGCTCGCCGCCGTCGCTCGTGCTCGACGCCGGCACCGGCATCCGCCGCGTCGGCGACTTCATGAACGGCAGCGCCTTCCGGGGCGCCATCCTGCTCGGCCACCTCCACTGGGACCACACCCAGGGCTTGCCCTTCGCCCCCCTCTTCGACCGTGAGGGGGCAACCGTCTCGTTGTACCAGCCCGCCCAGGGCGACCCGCTCGAGGTGTTGAGCCGGGCCATGGCCCCGCCCCACTTCCCCATCGAGCCGCGCCAGCTGCGGGGGGACTGGTCCTTCGAGGCACTCCATGAGGGCAGCCACGAGATCGCCGGCTTCTCGGTGCTGGCCCTCGACATCCCTCACAAGGGGGGCCGGACTTTCGGCTACCGCGTGAGTGATGGTCGCGCCTCGATGGCCTACCTGTCGGACCACTGGCCCATCTCCGTCGGGCCCGGCCCGGAGGGGCTGGGCGAGTACCACCCGACGGTGCTCGAGCTGTGCCAGGGAGTCGACGTCATCCTCCACGACGCGCAGTACACGGCCGAGGAGCTGCCCACTCGCGCCGCTTTCGGTCATTCGGCCATCGAGTACGCCGTCGGGCTCGCGGAACGAGCCGGCGCACGGCTCCTGCTCTACCACCACGACCCCAACCGCACCGACGATGAGCTCGACGCGCTGGTCGCCCGGTGGGCCGACCACGTGCCGCCCGTGGAGGCGGCCCGCGAGGGGCTCCTCCTCGACCTCTAGCCCCGGCCCGGTCGCTCGGCAGCGGCGACGAAGACCGCGGCCAGCTCGGCGGGCACGACGGTCTCGAGCTGGGAGTAGGTGCAGCTCGAGGGGTCGCGGTCTGGTCGCCAGCGGCGGAACTGGGCGGCGTGGCGGAACCGGTCGCCTTGGAGCTGGTCATAGGCGACCTCGACGACCCGCTCGGGACGCAGCGGCTCCCACGACAGGTCCTTGCCGGCGTTCCAGCGGCTGGTGGCCCCCGGCAGGCGCTGGCCGGCGTCGGCGTGGGCCGCAGCCTCAGCCCAGTGCCGCCACGGGTGGCCCTCGAGCGCGTGCTCCCGCAGCGGGGCCAGCTCCTCCACCAGGGAACGGCGCACTGCCATGGGAAAGGCCCCGATCACGCCCACGTGGTGCAGGGTCGAGCTCTCGTCGAACAGCCCGAGCAGCAGCGAGCCGACGACGCCGCCGCTCTTGTGCCAGCGGAACCCGGCGACCACGCAGTCGGCGGTGCGGTCGTGCTTCACCTTCACGTGCACGCGCTCGTTCTCGCGATAGGGCTGGTCGAGCCGCTTGGCCACCACGCCGTCGAGGCCGGCGCCCTCGAACCGGGCGAACCAGTCCCGGGCCACGGCGGGGTCGCGGGTGGAGGGCGTGAGGTACAGGGGGGGATCGACCTCGCCCATGACCTCGGTCAGGATCCGCCACCGCTCGGCCAGCGGCAGGGGCCGGGCGTCGGCATCGCCCAGCGCCAGCAGGTCGAAGGCCACGAACGATGCCGGCGTCTCCGACGCCAGCTTCAGCACCCTCGACTCCGCCGGGTGCAGGCGTAGCTGCAGCGCGTCGAAGTCGAGCCCCTCCCGGGTGGCGATCACGATCTCGCCGTCGATCACCACCTTGTCGGGCAGCTGCTGGCGGATGGGCTCGGCCAGCTCCGGGAAGTAGCGGGTGAGCGGCCGCTCGTTGCGGCTGCCGAGCACGACCTCGTCACCGCTGCGGAAGACGATGCAGCGGAAGCCGTCCCACTTGGGCTCATAGGCGAAGCCGTCGCCCACGGGAAGGTCCTTGGCCGGCTTGGTCAGCATCGGAGCCACCGGCGGAGGGACGGGCAGCTCCATCAGTCGTCCGCCACCTGACGGCAGCGCTCGTGGAGCGTCCGCGCCACCTGGGCCACGCGGGGATCGACCTCGATCTCCTCGAGCGGCGCGGGAAGCGCCACGGACCAATTGGTGGCGTCGGTGGTGCCGGGGTAGTTGGGCCGTTCCTCCACCCCCAAGACGTCATCGAGCGTCGCCGTGACGATCATCGAGGGCGCCTCGGCCAGCAGCTCGTGGACCCGCTGCACGACCTCGGTGACCGGCGCGTCTTCGGCCAGCCCCGTCCACTCCTGCACCCGCGCCCGTAGCTGGGCGGTGGACTCCTCGTTGGGCACCATCCGCTTGTCCCGTTGCGCCTCGAGGTCGCTGCCCGTCCAGAGGCCGGCCACCGTGGGCAGGTCATGGGTGGTGACGGCGGCGAGTGCCCGCCTGGGGAACGACCTCGGCGGCTCGGGCTCGAACCAGACCAGGCGGTAGGACAGCACCTTGCGGCGCGCCAGCTCCTCGCGCATGAACTTCTCCACGGTGCCCAGGTCCTCCCCCACCACGTAGGCGCCGGCGCGGTGGCTCTCGAGGGCGAGGATGTCGAGCAGGTCGTCGCTCGGGTAGCTGACGTAGGTGCCCTCCGCAGCCGAGCTCCCCGACGGGATCCAGAACAGCCGGAACAGGCCCATCACATGGTCGAAGCGCAGGCCGCCGGCGTGGCGGAAGCCGGCGCGGACGGTGCTGATGAACGGCTCGTAGGCGGCATCGCGCAGCTTCCACGGATCGAAGGGGGGCAGGCCCCAGTCCTGGCCCTGGGTGTTGTACTCGTCGGGCGGGGCGCCCACGGACATGCCGGGGGCCAGTACGTCCTGCCAGATCCACGCGTCGGCGCCCCCGGGGTCGACGCCGATGGCCAGGTCCTGCATGAGGTCGATGGCCGAGCCCGCAGCCTCCAGCTGGCGGTCGACGAGCCACTGGAGCCAGGCGTGGAACCGCACCCGCTCGGCGTTCTCGACGCGGAACTGGCGGACCTCGAAGTTCGACGGGTGGCGCAGGTCGACGGGCCACTGACGCCAGTCACCGCCGTGGACCTCGGCCAGGGCGCAGTGGGTGGCGAAGCGCTCCAGGGTCTCGCCCCCGGCGGCGCTGAACTCCTCGAAGGCCTCGTGGCCCCGGAACTGGGCGAACAACCTCTCGAGCACGTCGAGCTTGAGCCGCAGCACCGTGTCGCGGTCGATCAGCCGCCCGGCGTTGAGGCCCCTGCCCGCCGCCACGACCTGCTCGAGGTCGGAGCCGAGAGCGGCCGCGCCGGGCACGTCTTGCACGGTCAGGTACAGCGGGCTGCGAAAGCTGCGGCTGCTCGGGTAGTACGGGCTCGCCTGCTGGATCCCCGGCACGGGTACCGGGGCGTGCAAGGGGTTGACCAGGAGCAGCTCGGCGCCCTCTCGCCGGGCCCACTCCCCCAGCCGGCGCAGGTCGCCCAGGTCGCCCATCCCCCAGCTCTTGGTCGAGCGGAGGGCGTAGAGCTGCACCGCCCAGCCCCAGATGTTGAGCTCGTCCCGTAGGTGGCAGGTGCGGGGGGTGACGATGACGCGCACCCGGCGGCCGTCGTTCTCGCGGTAGAGGTCGTGGTAGCCGAGCGGCGGCGCCGGCATCGAGCCGGCCACTCGCTCGGTACCGCCGTCTTCGGTGTGCAGCTCCCACCGGCCGCCGAGCTGCACCCGCTCACCGGCGGGCACGATCCACAGTGGGGGCCCGGACGGTGGGCCGTCGCCTTC
>JAHWJQ010000101.1 GCA_019348305.1 Actinomycetota bacterium | reverse complement strand
GCGGCCAGCTCCGCCGACGATGCCGGCGCACCAGCGAGTGCTTCGAAGATGCCGAGGGTCACGCCGGCGCTGACGGCTCGCCCGGCCACCGGCCAGAAGAAGCTCTGGACGAAGGGATCCGGTGCACCCGCCACCGCGGCGACTGTAGCGATGCCCTTCCCGACTCTATGTAAGGCTTGACCCACAGCCGCTCTTAGGCGAACCTAACCAGCGCCGGTTTGGCAAGGGGGAGCGACATGGGCGGCATCGGGATCGAAGGGATGAGGGCAGGGCTGACCGGGCGGTGGAGGCCGGCGGCGCTGGTCGTCGCCACCGCGTTGGCCGCCGCCGGGTGCTCCGGCGCCGGCGACGGCGCCGGCGACCGGGGGGCAGCGCCGGCCAGGACGCCCCAGCCAGTCGAGCGGCTCACCATCGCCGTCGACCAGGACCGTGGGCCGCTGAACGTCTTCGTCGACGCCGATCCCCGCCTGCTGGAGCTGGTGTACGACACCCTGCTGTCGCCCAGCCCCTACGTAGGCGAGGGGCGGCCCTGGCTGGCCGAGCAGATCCGCCAGGTCGACCCCCGCACGTGGGAGGCCCGCATCCGTCGGGGCGTCACCTGGCAGGACGGCCGCCCCTTCACCGCCGACGACGTGGCGTTCACCTTCCGGTACTTCAAGACTGCGCCGCCGGTCGGCAGCTGGACCCACCACGTGAACGACGTGCCGACGATCCAGTCCTCGGAAATCGTGGACGCCGACACCGTGAGGCTTACGTGCGCGTTCGCCTGCCCCGACCTCGGCCCCATCACCCTGTCCTACGTCCCCATCCTGCCCCGCCACCTCTTCGAGGGCGTCGCCAAGCCGGCCGAGTACACCGGACTTCCCGTCGGCACCGGCCCGTACCGGCTCACCGACTACAGCCCCACCTCCGGTTACCGCTTCACCGCCAACGCCGACTACTTCGCCGGCGCCCCGCTGGTGGGCGAGTTGGTGATGCCCATCATCCCCGACGTCAACGCCACCTTCACCGCGCTGCGCACGGGCGAGGTCGACGCCACCATCCGGTCGGTGCCGCCCGAGCTCGTCCAGCAGTTCGGCCGCCAGCGGGGGCTGAAGGTGGTCACCACCAAGCCGCTCAAGTTCACCGAGCTGCGCATGAACTTCCTGAGGCCGCCCTTCGACGTCCCCGAGTTCCGCCGGGCCGTGTCCCGCTCGATCGACCGCGCCGACCTCCTGGGCACCGTCGTGCTCGGCCAGGGGCGCCCGGCGGACAAGGGCTACCCGCACCCCGACTCGCCGTGGACCAACCCGAAGCTCTCCACCCCCAGCGACGCCGCCGAGGCTCGCCGGATCCTCGATGGCCTCGGCTACACCGACGGCGACGGCGACGGGGTCCGCCAGCGGCCGTCGGGCGAGCCGCTGGCATTCACCATCAAGGCCAACGGCTCCGAGCCCACCCACGTCCGGGCGGCCGAGCTGGTTGCCGGTCACCTCAAGGCGGTCGGGATCGCCGCCACCGTGCAGGCGGTCGACGCGGCGGGCCTCAAGGCCGTGGCCGGTTCCCGCGACTTCGACTTCACCGTCGCCGAGATCGGGGCCCATGGCGTCGGCGACCCGACGCAGTTCATCATGTCGCACCGCTCCGGGTACCTGTGGCAGTCGCCGAAGGTCCCCTACCCCGAGTGGGATGCCCTGTTCGAGCGGTGGAAGGCGACCACGACGGTCCCCGAGCGGACGGCGGTGATGTTCGAGATGCAGGAGCTGTTCAACCGCCAGCCCACCTCCGTCCCCCTCTACTACCCCGACGAGCGCTACGCCTTCCGGCCCGACGCCTTCGCCGGCTGGGCCGAGTCGCCCGGCTTCGGGATCATCCACAAGTGGTCGTTCCTTCCCCGCCACGTGGCCCGGGAGGTCAACGCTCTCAGCCAGGACTTCGGGCCCCGTCAATGAGGCGGGCGGTGACGCGGCTGGCGCCCTACGTCGCCGTGCTGTGGGCGGCGATCACCCTCAACTTCCTGCTTCCCCATCTGGCACCCGGCGACCCCACCGACCAGTTCTCGGGCGAGGCCAACGCCTTGAGCGCCGAGCAGCGGGACCGGCTGCGGGCGAACTACGGCCTCGACGGCTCGCTGGTGGAGCAGTACGGCCGCTCCTGGGCGCGGCTGGCCCACGGGGACCTGGGGACGTCGGTGCGCTACAGCCGCCCGGTGGCGGAGGTCCTGGTCGACCGGCTGCCGTGGACGCTGGCCCTGGTGGGCTCGGCCACTGCCCTCTCCACCACCATCGGCGTGCTGGCCGGCGCCTTCGCGGCCCGTCGGCGCGGTCGCCGGCGCGACCTGCTCGCCGTCGGCGGTCTGCTGGCCCTCGACTCGATGCCCGGGTTCTGGATCGGCATGGTCCTGGTGGCGGTGTTCGCGGTCCACCTGGGATGGCTGCCCTCGTTCGGCGCCGTGCCCCTCGATGCTGCCGGCGGGGGCGCCGCTGCCCTGGTCGAGGTGGGACGCCGGCTCGTGCTCCCGGTGGCCACCCTGGTCCTCGCCACCGTGGGGACCACGTTCCTTCTGGCCCGGGGTGCCATGGTGAGCGCCCTCGAGGCGCCCTACGTCCAGCTGGCCGAGGCCGCTGGCCTGCCACCCCGGCGCATCGTCTACCGCCATGCCCTGCGCAACGCCCTGCTCCCGGTGTCGACCCACCTCGCCGTCACCGTGGGGGCGCTGTTGTCCGGCGCCGTGGTAGTCGAGACGGTGTTCGCCTATCCGGGCCTGGGGCGGGTGACCTTCGAGGCCGTCCAGGCGCGCGACTACGCACTGCTCCAGGGGGCCTTCCTCATGGTCACCGTGGCCGTCGTCGCCGCCAACGCCCTGGCCGACCTGGCCTACCCCAGGCTCGATCCCCGCGTCCGCAGAGGGGCCGTGGTGGAGCCGCTGTGACCGGTTCGGCGGCCGCCGTCGGCGGAGGCCGGGTGCACCTCGGCCCGGTCGGGGTGAGCGGCCTCGTCCTGCTCGGCACCCTGGCCGCCGTCGCGCTGGCCGCGCCCGTGCTCGCTCCCTTCGACCCCTCCGACCGCGTGGGCGTCCCGTTCTCCCGACCGGGCGCGCTCCACCTCCTGGGCACCAACGACGTCGGCCAGGACCTGCTCAGCGAGCTGATCTTCGGGGCGCGGGTGTCGCTCGCCGTGGGCCTCGCCGCGGCGGTCGCGGCCACGGCCGCCGGCACCGCCGTAGGCCTCACCGCCGGCTACGCCCGGGGCTGGGTCGACACGGTCCTGATGCGGGTCGTCGACGTGATGCTGGCGCTGCCCTTCCTCCCCTTGGCCATCGTCGTGGGCGTGGTGCTCGGGCCTGGGCTGGTCACCCTCGTCGCCCTCATCGCCGCGACCACTTGGGCCGGGGCGGCCCGGGCGCTGCGCTCCCAGGTGCTGTCGCTGCGCGAGCGTGACCATGTGGCCGCGGCGAGGGCCATGGGGGCCGGCGGGTTCCACGTGCTGCGGCGGCACGTCCTCGTCGACGTCGCGCCGCTGGTGGTGCCCCAGTTCGTCCTGGCCGCCAAGACCGCCATCCTGTTGGAGGCCAGCCTCAGCTTCCTCGGCCTCGGTGACCCCACCTCCCGGAGCTGGGGCACCACGCTGTCGTTCGCCTTCGAGCGAAGCGCCTTCCTCACCGACGCCTGGCTGTGGTGGGTCGTGCCGCCGGGCGTGTGCATCGCCCTGGCCGTGCTCGGCTTCGCCCTGGTGGGTTGCGGCATCGAGGGCATCGGGTCGCCGCACGCGGTGCCCCCTCCCGACCGCCAGAGCGGCGTTGCCGCGTCCCCCTCGGTCGTCGCCGGCGGGCGCGCCCCCGTCCTCGAGGTGGCCGGGTTGAGCGTCCGTTACGACGCGCCCGCCGGGGCGGTCGAGGCCGTGAGTGGGGTCTGCCTCACCGTCGCCGCCGGCGAGGTGGTGGGCCTGATCGGCGAGTCCGGCAGCGGGAAGAGCACGCTGGTCATGGCCGCCGCCGGGCTGCTGCGGCCACCGGCCCGGATCACGGGCGGCGCCGTCTTTCTCGACGGCGACGATCTCGCGGCCCTGAGCGCCGCCGAGCTGCGCCGACGGCGAGGGAACCGCGTGGCTCTCGTCCCCCAACAGGCCATGTCGGCACTCAATCCGGTGCTCCGGGTGGGCGAGCAGGTGGCCGAGGTCGTCCGGGCCCATCAGCCGGTAACTCGGGCCCAAGCCCACGCCCGGGCGTCGGAGCTCCTGGCCCTGGTCGGCATCGACCCCGGCCGCGCCGGCGACCACCCCCACCGGTTCTCGGGCGGCAGGCGCCAACGCGTCGTCATCGCCATGGCGCTGGCCAACGACCCGGCCCTGCTGGTCGCGGACGAGCCGACCACCGGGCTCGATCTGGTGACCGCCGCCGACGTGCTGCAGCTCCTGGCCTCCCTGCAAGCCCGGCTCGGCATGGCGCTGCTGCTCGTGTCCCACGACGTGGGGGCGGTGCTGACCCTGGCCTCGCGGGTCGCGGTCCTCCAGGACGGCAAGGTCGTCGAGGAAGGCCCCACCGCACGGGTGGCGGCCCACCCGTCCCACCCCCACACCCGGGCCCTGCTCGACGCCGTCCCCCGCCTGCGCCCGCCGTCCCCCGCCCTCGTGGCCAGCCGAGCCCGATGACGGCCACTGCTCTGCTCGAGCTGCGGTCGGTGAGCCGCTCGTTCCGGCGCGGCCGGCTGACCGCCGTCGACCGCGTGAGCCTGCGGGTGGGCCACGGGGAGACGGTGGGCATCGTCGGGTCGAGCGGCGCCGGCAAGACCACGGTCGCTCGCCTGGTGGCCGGGCTGCTCACGCCCGACGCCGGCGCGGTCGTCTTCCAGGGTGCCGACCTCGCCACTGTTGACAAAGCGGCGCGGCGGGCGGCCCGCCGCCGGCTGCAACTGGTGTTCCAGGACCCGTACACGGCGCTGGCTGGTCACCTCCGGGTGGCCGACCTCGTCGGCGAGCCGCTGGTGATCCACCGCGTGGGGGACCGTGGGCACCGCGCCACCCTGGTGGCCGAGGCCCTCGAAGCCGTCTGCCTCCCGCCGGGCCGTTACCTCGGGCGGTGGCCCCACGAGCTGTCGGGCGGCGAGCGCCAGCGCGTCGCCCTGGCCCGGGCGCTGGTCCTGCGGCCGCGGCTGATCGTGGCCGATGAGCCCACCGCCATGCTCGACCCCCGGGTGCGAGCCGGGCTGCTCGACCTCATGGGCGAGCTGCAGGCCGCCTTCGGCATGGCCTACCTCTTCATCACCCACGACCTTGCCGTGGCCGACACCTTCTGCCACCGGCTGGTGGTCATGGCCCGAGGCGCGGTCGTCGAGGAGGGCACGGCGGAGGAGGTGGTGGGCCGCCCCCGCCATGGCGCCACCATCGCCCTCGTCGAGGCGGCCCGCCGGCTGCAGGCGGCCGTGCCGGCATGAAGCCGCTCGTGCTCCTCGACGCCCGGGCCAGCGTTCGCCCCGTCCACCGCGACCCCGACATCGGCGACCGGGTGCACGTGGTCGACCTCTACGACCTCCCGTCCACCGATCTCGCCCCCCACGCCGGCCTGGTGGTGACCGCCATGGCCGACCAGGAGTTCCTCTGGGCCCAACGCCGGTCGGTGGCCCGGTTCCTCGACGACGGCAAGGTGGTGATCTTCTGCGGGCATCTCCTGCGCCCCTGGCTGCCCGGCTGCGGCCCCTTCGTGCCGGCACCGATCGCCTCGTTCCGCGACTATGCGGTCCGCCTCACCGAGCCCCGGACGATCTTCGCCGGCGTCGACGCCGACGATCTCACCTTCCGGCGGGGTGTGGCCGGCTTCTTCGCCCGAGGTCACCATCCCCCGCCGGCCGGCGCCGAGGTGCTGGCCATGCTGGCCGGCGGCCAGCCGACGACATGGATCGACCGGTCCACCACGGCCGGGGCGGTGTTCGTGCATGCCGGCGACCTGCTCTCCTTCGCCGACAAGGGTTCGACGGCCTCCCTCGTCGTCCCCCGGCTGCTCGACTGGGCCGTCGCCGAGGGGAGGGCGTCGTGTCAGGCCTGAGGCGGTTCGTCGCCGTCTACGGGGGATCTTCGGCCCACCACCGGGCCCTGCACGAGCCGAAGTACGCCCGCTGGATGGCCGGCACTGTGTACCTGCCGGAGCTGGCTGATGCCGACCTGTCCGCCTACGACGGGGTGATCGTGCCCGAGCGGCTCCATTCGGGGCTGCAGCACGCCAGCCGCCCGCGCCTGGTCGAGACGCTCGACCGGGGCGGGACGGTCGTGCTGTTCGGCGACCAGACCGTCTATGCCGACCAACCGCGAGGTTGGCTCCCAGGGGTGGACTGGGCGCACCGTCCCACCAACTACTGGTGGTGGCGGGAGCCGGGGGCCACGAGCGGGCTCCGCGCCCACTGCCCCGACCATCCGCTGTGGAGGCACCTGACCCTGGACGACGCCACCTGGCACCAGCACGGAGTGTTCCACCCGCCCGCGGGGGCCCACGTGCTCATCTCGACCGACGACGGCGGGGCCGTGCTCTACATCGACGAGGTCAGCACCGAGGGCACTCTGGTCGTGACCTCGCTCGACCCGATGTCCCACTTCGGCTCGTACTTCATGCCCGCCGCCGAGCGCTTCCTCGACGGGTTCCTCCCATGGCTGGCCGGCCACCCGGACCCCGCCACGAAGACCATCGCCTCGTGACCACCGGCGCGCCCGCCGTGGCCTCGGTCCAGGTCGTCGACCAGGGCCAGGTCATCAGCTTCACCTTCGACGACATGATGCGCTACCACGGCCCCTGCTTCCCGGGCGGCGTGGCCCACGCCTTGAAGGTCATGGAGCGGGCCTTTCCCCTCCTCGGCGACGGGGGGCCACCGGAGCGCCGGGAGATCACCGTCGACACCGCCTTCCGGGGGCCGGGCGGGCGCGACGCCTTCGAGCTGGTCACCCGGGCGGTGACGGAGGGCCGCTACCACGTCGATGCGGCCCTCGAGCGACCCGAGCGGGGAACCACCCTCGAGCGCTACGTCTTCCGGCTCGGCTACCGCGGCCGCGCCGTCACGCTGCAGCTACGCGAGGGACTGGTGGTCGACGAGTTCGTCGTCCTGTCGAGGATGGCGACCCGCACGCCAGCCCAGGAGCACCGCCTGTCGGTCCTCAAGCAGGAGATGGCCGACCGGTTGCTGGCCCGCGCCGCTTCCGAGGTGTACGACGTCCACGGCGCCGGTCCAGCTTTGGGCAGTCTGAGCTCCGCATAGCGGAGTCGAGCCTGCCGATACGTGCGGACGTGTCCGGCGCCGTCCGTCCCTGCGTGAATGGGCCACTATGACCCCGTGAAGGGTGGCCGGCGGGGACTGTTCGACGCCGCCGCCCACGCTGTCCGCCTCGGTCGCGCGGGGCTGTTCGCTGGCATCGTCGCCGGCGCCGCCGACGCCAGGGGCTCCATCGATGCCTCCT
>JAHWJQ010000100.1 GCA_019348305.1 Actinomycetota bacterium | reverse complement strand
TCAACGGTGTCGGGGTGAAGCAGCCCCGGGAGCTGCAGGACGGCGACCAGATCACCATCGGCAGCCACGCCTTGCGGTTCGAAACGAGCTGAGGGCGTGCCCGAGTCACTGCTCACCATCCTCAAGTTCCTGCTGATGGCCCTGCTCTACCTGTTCTTCTTCCGGGTGCTGCGAGCGGTGTGGGCGGAGGTGGCGAGCCCTCGGGAGCTCTCCGCTGCGCCCCAGCCGCGTCCTACCGCACGGGATCGGGCGGCGCCGGTGCCCAAGGGAGCTCCGGGACGGCTAAAGGTGATGGAGCCGCCGGAGCACCGGGGCAAGGCCTTCGAACTGGGGGAGGAGCTCACGGTGGGGCGCGCCGCCGGCTGCCAGGTCCGCATCGACGACACGTACGCCTCGCAGCTGCACGCCCGCGTCTTTCGCCGTGACGGCCAGTTCTTCGTGGAGGACCTCGGTTCGACGAACGGCACCTACCTCAACCGCCGTGGAACCAGGAACAAAGAGAAGGTGGCAGGGCCGCTCGCCCTGCGCACCGGCGACCGCCTGATGATCGGCAAGACCGTGCTCGAGGTGGGGAGGTGACGGCGTGACGTCACTGCGCTCGGGTTCGGCGACCGACGTCGGCCGGCGCCGGCAGAACAACCAGGACATGATCCTCGATTCCGACGTCATCTTCGCCGTCGCCGACGGCATGGGAGGCCACCAGGGTGGCGAGGTCGCCTCGCTCGCCGCCGTCGAGACCCTGCGGGAGGCCTTCCGCCGCCAACCCACCCTGGAGGGGTTCGAAAAGGCCATCTCCGAGGCCAACGCGGCGGTCATGAACGAGGCGGCCCGGGGGTCGGCCGAGTTGCGGAACATGGGCACGACCCTCACCGCCCTCGCCCTCATCACCGACGGCGACGACGACCTCCTGGCGGTGGCCAACATCGGCGATTCCCGCGCCTACCTGCTGCGCGACGGGGAGCTGAGCCAGCTCACCGACGACCACAGCGTCCCCCAGGAGCTGTTCCGCCAGGGCCAGCTCACCGAGGACGAGGCGGCGGTCGATCCCCGGCGCAACATCCTCACCAGGGTGCTGGGGCCGTCCTTCGGCGACGGCCCGGACATCCAGAACATCGTGCCGTTCGCCGGCGACCGGTTGCTGCTGTGCAGCGACGGGCTCTACAACGAGGTGCCCGACCCCGAGATCGCCAAGGTGGCGCGCACGGTGGCGGATCCCGGTGAGGCGGCCCGCCGGCTGGTCGAGCTGGCCAACGCCAACGGCGGCGGCGACAACATCAGTGTGGTGGTGGTCGACGTGGTCGACGACGACAACCGGGCACAGGTGGCTTCGGCCGCCCTCGCCGACGAGCCGGCCCCCGCCCGGCCCCCCGAATCCCGCCGGGCGCCGGGCGGGCTCATGACCGCCGAGCAGCGCAACGCGGAGCTGCGACGCCTCTCCCGCCACGAACCGCCGGCGCAAGCCTCCGCCGGCGAGAGCTGGCAGGCCGGCCCGCCCCCGGCGGTGCACGACCTGCCCAACCGGCGCATCACGGTGCGGGTCTTCGCCTTCGTGCTGGTGCTGCTCCTGCTGCTCGGCGGCGCCAGCGCGGCCGTCTGGCTCTACGCCCGCGGCACCTACTACGTCGGCGTCGACGGGGGCCAGGTCGCCATCTTCAAGGGCCGCCCCGGCGGGCTGTTGTGGTTCGACCCCACCGTCGAGGAGCGGACGTCTCTTCCCGAGGCCAGTATCCCCCCCGCCCGCGTGGAAGACGTGCGGGCCGGCCACCAGGTGACCAGCATCTCCCAGGCCCGGCGCTACATCTCCAACCTGGCGGCACAGTCCTCCCCCGACCCCACGACCCCGGCGGCGACCCCCACCACTGCGGCCACGCCCCCATCGCCCTGATGGCCGTCGCTGCCCGGCCCAGCCGCCGCACCACCGAGCTCGGCCTCGTCGTGCTGGCCGCGCTGGTGACGGCGGGCGGCTATGCGCTGGCCAGCCTGGGCAAGACGGCGTCGCTGCCTGCGAACCTGGTCCCCTTCCTGTTGGTCATCCTGGGACTGCTCGCCGCCGCCCACGTCGCCACCCGGCGGCTGGCGCCCAACGCCGACGGCGTGCTCCTGCCCATGGCCGGGTTGTTGAACGGGATCGGCTACGTGTTCATCGCCCGCCTCGACCCCGACCTGGCCGGCCTGCAGGCACTGTGGACGGCGGTGGGCGTGGGTGCGTTCATCGCCACCCTGGCCTTCGTGCGCCGGGCGCGGGACCTCGAGCAGTACCGCTACAGCTTCGCCCTGCTGGGCGTCGCCCTGCTCCTGCTGCCGCTGGTGCCGGTGCTCGGGCGCAACATCAACGGCTCGCGCATCTGGGTCCGTATCGGCCCCGCCACCTTCCAGCCCGGCGAGCTGGCCAAGCTGTCCTTGGCCATCTTCTTCGCCGGCTACCTGGTGGAAAAGCGCGAGCTGCTGCAGACCTTCACCCGCCGCATCGGGCCGATCAACCTTCCCGACCCCAAGTTCTTGGGGCCGGTGCTGGCCGCCTGGCTCTTCTCCCTCGTGGTGATGATCTTCGAGCGCGACCTGGGCTCGTCGCTGTTGTTCTTCGCGCTGTTCGTGACGATGCTCTGGGTCGCCACCGCCCGAGGCATCTACCTCGTCCTCGGGCTTCTGTTGTTCTCCATCGGCGCCTTCCTCGCCGTGTCGGCCTTCAGCCACGTCCGGACCCGGATCGACATATGGCTCGACCCCTTCGCCGACGCCGGCGGCCGCGGTTTCCAGCTGGTGCAAGCCCTGTTCGCCTTCGGATCGGGCGGCGTTGCCGGCACCGGGCTCTCGCTGGGCAGCCCCACGAAGATCCCTGCGGTCGAGACCGACTTCATCTTCGCCGCCATCGGCGAGGAGCTTGGTCTGTTGGGCACGACGGCAATCGTGGCCGCCTTCCTCTTGATGGTCGGCGTGGGCCTGCGGATCGCCGTGCAGGCCCGCAGCGACTTCGAAAAGCTGCTGGCCACCGGCCTCACCGTGATCCTCGCCGTGCAGACCTTCATCATCCTGGGCGGCGTGACGCGGCTGGTCCCGTTGACGGGCATCACCCTGCCCTTCGTCTCCTACGGCGGCTCGTCGCTGCTGGCCAACTACATCCTCCTCGCCCTGTTGCTGCGCATCTCGGGCGACGCGATGGAGCGGCGAACCCGCCCCCGGCCGGCGGCCGCCGCCGCCCCTCCTGCCGGCAACGACCAGCTCGATGAGACGGTGGCGCGGTGAACCGTCAGATCCGGCGGGTGGGCATCGTCCTCATGGCCCTGTTCGCCGCGCTGTTCCTCCAGTTGAACTACCTCCAGGTCATCCGCGCCGACGATCTCGCCAACGACTCCCGCAACACCCGCGTCGCCGTGCGCGACTTCAGCCGGCCCCGGGGCCAGATCGTCGCAGCCGACGGCACCGTCATCGCCAAGTCGGTCCCTGTTGACGACGCCTTCGAGGTCCAGCGGCAGTACCCCGAAGGTGAGCTGTTCGGCCACGTCACCGGGTTCTTCTCCTTCACGTACGGCGCGACGGGGTTGGAGCGCACCTACAGCGACGAGCTGGCTGGCCGCGACCTCGGCATCCGCAACCTCAAAGACGTCCTCGTCGAGCGGACGGTGACGGGCGACGTGGTGCTCAACATCGACAAGGGCCTCCAGCAACTGGCCCGGGAGCGACTGGGCAACCGCCGCGGCGCAGTGGTGGCCCTCGACCCCTCGACCGGCGCCATCCTCGCCCTCTGGAGCTTTCCGTCATTTGACCCCAACGCTCTCGCCGGCCACGACCAGAAGGCCGTGCGGCTGGCCTACGAGCAGCTGACCTCCCAGCCGGCCAAGCCCCTCCTGCCCCGGTCCTACCGCGAGACCTACGCGCCCGGATCGACGTTCAAGGTCGTGACCAGTGCCGCCGCACTGGAACGCAACACCGAGCTCGCGACGCGGGTGTACCCGCCCCTCAAGGAGCTGCAGCTGCCCCGGACGAAGGCCAAGCTGCCGAACTTCGGGGGCGGCACCTGTGGGGGTGCCTTGCCCGACCTCCTCAGGGTCTCCTGCAACACCGGCTTCGGCCAGATGGGCATCGACCTCGGTGCCGAGGCGTTGTTCGACGAGGCCACTGACTTCGGCTTCAACGACCGCCCGCCCATCGACCTGCCGGCCGCCGCCGCCTCCCAATTCCCCCCGCCGGAGGAGTTCAAGCAGGACGAGGCCGGCTTGGCCAAGTCGGCCATCGGCCAGGAGAACGTCCGGTCTACCCCGCTGCAGATGGCACTGGTGGCCGCAGCGGTGGCCAATGGCGGAACCGTCATGACGCCCCACGTGATGCGAGAGGTCAGGGATTCGGATGGCGCGCTCGTTCGCAGCTACGAGCCCCAGCCGTGGAAGCAGGCGGTCCCGGCGGAGGTGGCGGGGCAGCTGCGTGACCTGATGATCAACGTGGTGACCTCCGGTACCGGGCGCGCCGCCCAGGTGCCCAACGCCGTGGTCGGCGGCAAGACGGGCACCGCCCAGACCATCGGTGACAACGCCCACGCCTGGTTCATCGGCTTCGGCGAGGGGAACGGCAAGAAGGTCGCCGTCTCGGTGCTCGTCGAGAGCCAACCGGAGGTGGGCGAGGCCACCGGCGGCCGCGTCGCCGCCCCCATCGCCCAGGCGGTCATGCGCGCCGCTCTGGGCTTGTGACGCTCCGGCGGCAGAAGCAACCCCAGACGGCATCAGCGGGTCAGAAGCACTACGGCGCCTAGGCTGGGTGGTGAGATGTCGCAACAGTCCCAACAGGTGTTCAGTGGGCGCTACGAGATCCTGCGCCACCTCGCCAGGGGCGGGATGGCCGAGGTCTACGTGGCCCACGACCTCATGCTGGACCGTCGCGTCGCGCTGAAGGTCCTGTTCCCCGAGCTGTCCACCGACCGCAACTTCGTCGAGCGCTTCCGCAGGGAGGCGCAGGCTGCGGCCAACCTCTCCCACCCCAACATCGTGTCCATCTACGACTGGGGAGAGGAGGGCGGCATCTACTTCATCGTCATGGAGTTCATCGAGGGGCGGACGCTTGGCCAGATCATCCGCCAGGAGGGGCCGCTCGTGGCCGACCGGGCGGCGGAGATCGGAGCCGACGTCGCCGCCGCACTGGCCTTCGCCCACCGCAGCGGCGTCGTCCACCGCGACGTGAAACCGGGCAACGTGCTCATCTCACCCACGGGCCAGGTCAAGGTCACCGATTTCGGGATCGCCCGGGCGGCCAACAGCGACCAGGACCTCACCCAGACGGGCGCCGTCATGGGCACGGCGACCTACTTCTCCCCCGAGCAGGCCCAGGGCCATCGGGTCGATCCCCGCAGCGACGTCTACAGCCTGGGCGTGGTGCTCTATGAGATGGTGGCGGGGCGGGCACCCTTCGCCGGCGACAACCCGATGGCCATCGCCTACAAGCACGTTCGCGAGCAGCCCGTGCCGCCGCGACAGGTCAACCCCGACGTCCCCCAGGCCTTCGAGGCCATCGTCTTGCAGGCGATGGCCAAGAACCCCAACGACCGCTACACCAGCGCCGAAGAGCTGCGTCAGGACCTCCTGCGGTTCCGCCAGGGCCGGCTCGTACTGGCCAACCCGACGGTCACGGTCCCGGCCGTCGACGAAACGGTCGCCACCCCCGCATACGACGCCACGCAGGTCGTCGACCGCACCCGCGTGGTCGCCGGCGGGCCGGTCGGGCCACCGGAGCCGCCAGGACGGGGGGCCGGGCCGTTCATCGCCCTGCTCCTGGTGATGCTGGCCGTGCTCGGCGGCCTGCTGTACCTGTTCGGCAAGGAGACCGGCATCTTCGGCGAGCAGGCGTCCGAGCGGGTGGAGATGCCCTTCGTGCTCGGAAAGACCGCCGACGAGGCCCGCCGGATCCTGGAGGACAAGGGCCTCGAGGTACTGGAAGAGACGTCACCCACCGACCAGCAGGAACCGGGCAAGGTCTTCGACCAGGACCCCGACGCGGGCAACCCCGTCGACCAGGGCTCGGCGGTGACCATCCGGGTGGCCGCCCAGGTCGAAAAGGTCAAGGTGCCGAACCTGGTGGGCAAAGAGATCGACGACGCCCGCGACCTCGCCGACGCGTTGGGGCTCACGCTCCAGGAGAAACAGGCACCGGATGCGAAGGCCGCCAAGGACGAGGTCGTGGCCCAGAACCCGCCGCCCCAGACCGAGCTGGCCAAGGGAGGCACCGTCGAGGTCACGGTCTCGACCGGCAAGAGCCAAAAGGCGATCCCCGACGTCACCGGCAAGGACGTGAGCGACGCCGCCAACGAGCTCGGCCAAGCCGGCTTCAAGACCCGCGCCACCCGCGAGGCGTCGTCCACGGTGGACGAGGGCAAGGTCATCCGCACCGACCCGGCCGCCGGCACCAAGGTCGACGAGGGCTCGACGGTCACCATCGTCGTCTCTTCGGGCCCTGAGCTGATCTCGGTGCCCAACGTGAGGGGCAAGACCGCCGACCAGGCGCGGGCCGAGATCGAGGCCGCCGGCCTCGTGTACCGCGAGGGCTCCCCGGTGGCATCCAACCCCTCCGACGACGGGAAGGTCGTGGCCCAGAGCCCGGCCGCGGGAACCAAGGTGGAGAAGGGCACGACGGTCGTGGTGCAGCTGGGCCGGGCCAGCCTCGGCGGTGGTATCGGCGGTGGGTCCACCAGCTCCACCAGCTCCACCACCTCGACCACCCGCTGAGACGGGTCAGGCGGCTACGGCCCCCAGGAAGTTGGCCAGCAGGTCCTTGCCCACCGAGGTAAGGATCGACTCGGGGTGGAACTGCACCCCCTCGATCGGGAGGTCACGGTGGCGCAGGCCCATGATGACCCCGTCGTCCGTCTCAGCCGTCACCTCCAGCACGGGGGGCAAGGTCACGCGGTCGACGACCAACGAGTGGTAGCGGGTGGCCTCGAAGGGGTTGGCCAACCCGGCCATGAGCCCGGTCTCGGTGTGGCGGATCCATGACGTCTTGCCGTGCATCACCTGGGGGGCCCGGACCACCCGGCCCCCGAAGACCTGACCGATGCACTGGTGGCCGAGACAGACCCCGAAGGTGGGGATGCGCGGCCCCAGGCGCTCGATGACGAGATTGCTGATGCCGGCGTCTTCCGGTCGACCGGGCCCGGGAGAGATGACGATGGCGGCCGGCTCGAGCGCCTCCACCTCCTCCACCGTCACGGCGTCGTTGCGGTGCACCAGCGGGTCGGCCCCCAGCTCTCCCAGGTACTGCACGAGGTTGTAGGTGAACGAGTCGTAGTTGTCGATCACCACGACGCGGGCCATCGGCTCAGGGTACCGGCCGGGCGTAGGTGAGGCGGGCCGACCCCCGGTAGGCGGGGATCTCGAGCGACGCCTGGCGCTCGACCGAGAAGCCGAGGCCGAAGGTGGAGGCGGCGCCTTTCAGGCGGCGCACGAGGCGATCCGAT